>NZ_MCGS01000009.1:0-87980 GCF_002607755.1 Serratia sp. BW106 | reverse complement strand
CGGTGTTTTCACCGGCTTGCTCCTTCCTGGCTGGGCGACTGGTTCTCGTTAGAGGAGTCGTTGTTCCCGGTCAGTGGAGGCGCATTATAGGGAGTTCTCAGAAGGTCGCAACCCCTAAATGCAAAAAACTTTTCAAGCGTTCAAATAACCACCAAAAAAGCCATTTCAGGATATTTATTAGCCAGAAAAGTGAGATTTTAAGGTCGTTGCCTCGGAAAATCCTTTAAACCCAATGAAAACAGATAAAGAAAAGGGAGCGGTTTCCCGCTCCCTTTTATCGTAATGACTATAGATAGTCGTTACTGCCTGGCGACGATATGCTCGTTTTCTACATCCAGCGTCACCGGTTTGCCCGGAATCAGCTTGCCGGAAAGGATTTGCTGCGCCAATGGGTTTTCGATCTCCTGCTGGATAGCGCGTTTCAACGGACGCGCACCATACACAGGGTCGAAACCGGTTTTGCCCAGCAGCTCCAACGCCGGTTCGGTCATAGTGACTTCGTAACCGCGTTCTTCCAGACGTTTGTACAGACGTGCCAACTGAATCTTGGCGATCTCGGCAATGTGTTTCTGGCCGAGTGGGTGGAACACCACCACTTCATCTATACGGTTGATGAATTCCGGACGGAAATGATGTGTGACCATTTCCATCACCGATTCTTTCATCTGCGCGTAGTTCATCTGACCAAAGTGTTCCTGGATCAGATCGGACCCCAGGTTAGAAGTCATGATCACCACGGTATTACGGAAATCAACGGTGCGGCCCTGACCATCGGTCAGACGCCCGTCATCCAATACCTGCAGCAGGATGTTGAACACATCCGGGTGCGCCTTCTCAACTTCATCCAGCAGGATCACTGAATAAGGTCGACGACGCACTGCCTCGGTCAGATAACCGCCCTCTTCATACCCGACATAGCCCGGAGGCGCACCCACCAGCCGCGATACCGAATGTTTCTCCATAAACTCGGACATGTCGATACGCACCATGGCGTCGTCACTGTCAAACAGGAACGAAGCCAGTGCCTTACAGAGTTCGGTTTTACCCACCCCGGTCGGGCCGAGGAACAGGAATGAACCGATAGGTCGGTTTGGATCTGAAAGACCGGCACGGCTACGACGAATCGCGTTAGATACCGCACTCACTGCTTCATCCTGGCCAATGACCCGAGAATGCAGCTCCTGCTCCAGACGCAACAGTTTGTCACGCTCGCCTTCCAGCATTCTGGCAACAGGAATACCGGTGGCACGCGCCAGCACTTCGGCGATTTCTGCGTCCGTCACCCGGTTACGCAACAGCTTCATGGTTTTGCCTTCGGCCAGCGTGGCGGCGGCAAGCTGTTTTTCCAGCTCAGGGATCTTGCCGTACTGCAGTTCCGACATCCGCCCCAGATCGCCGACGCGACGCGCCTGCTCCAGGGTGATCTTGGCCTGCTCAAGATCCGCTTTAATATTCTGCGTGCCGGAGAGTGAAGCCTTTTCCGCTTTCCACTCTTCTTCCAGCTCTGAATATTCGCGTTCTTTCTGCTCGAGCTCGCCGCTAAGCATTTCCAGACGTTTCTTGCTGGCGTCGTCCGACTCTTTACTCAGCGCCTGCTGCTCCAGCTTGAGCTGAATAATGCGGCGCTCCAGACGATCGAGCGATTCCGGCTTCGAGTCCATCTGCATACGGATGCTGGACGCTGCCTCATCGATCAGGTCAATAGCCTTATCCGGCAATTGACGATCGGAGATGTAACGGTGTGACAACGTCGCCGCCGCAACAATCGCCGGGTCAGTGATCTGCACATGGTGATGCAGTTCATAACGTTCTTTCAGGCCGCGCAGAATTGCGATGGTGTCTTCAACGCTGGGTTCAGCCACATAGACTTTCTGGAAACGACGTTCGAGCGCCGCATCCTTCTCTATATACTGGCGGTATTCGTCCAGCGTAGTGGCACCGACGCAGTGCAGTTCCCCACGTGCCAGCGCCGGTTTCAACATATTACCGGCATCCATCGCGCCATCGGCTTTACCCGCGCCGACCATAGTGTGCAATTCATCAATAAACAGAATGACGCTGCCTTCCTGTTTAGACAAATCACTCAGCACCGCTTTCAGACGCTCTTCGAACTCACCGCGGTACTTGGCACCGGCGATCAGCGCCCCCATGTCGAGGGACAGCACGCGTTTATGCTTCAGGCCTTCCGGTACTTCACCATTAATGATGCGCTGCGCCAAACCTTCGACGATGGCGGTTTTACCCACGCCAGGCTCACCGATTAACACCGGGTTGTTTTTGGTGCGGCGTTGCAATACCTGAATGGTACGGCGGATCTCTTCGTCACGGCCGATAACCGGGTCAAGTTTGCCCTGTTCGGCACGTTCGGTCAGATCAATAGTGTATTTCTTCAATGCCTGACGTTGGTCTTCAGCACCCTGATCTTCCACGCTGTCTCCACCTCGCATTTGCTCAATCGCCTTGCTGATTTTATCGGTAGTCGCACCGGCCGCTTTCAACAGATCGGTCAATGTTCCGCGATCTTCAAGCACCGCCAACACAAAGAGTTCGGAAGAAATGAATTTGTCCGCCCGCTTTTGCGCCAGCTTGTCGCACAGGTTAAGGACACGCACCAGTTCATGGGACGGTTGAACGTCGCCACCGGTGCCTTCGACTTGAGGCTGACGAGACAGTGCCTGTTCGATTTCAGTGCGCACGCGCCCTGCATCGATACCGGCAGAAGTTAAGAGTGGACGAACCGTGCCCCCTTCCTGATTGAGCAAGGCGCTCATCAGATGTAACGGTTCAATAAATTGGTTGTCGCGCCCAAGGGCTAAAGATTGGGCATCGGCGAGGGCAAGCTGGAATTTGTTAGTAAGACGATCCAGACGCATAACACCTCCAAGATTGGGTCGAAATTGCTACTGGAGATTAAATGAGGTCATCCCTCAAAAATTCAAGGTTATTTCGACTGTATATTTTCGGTACTACATCATGCGTCTTTGGACCGTCCTAATTCAATAGGTTATATCAGCCAGATTAAACTTGCCAGACGTCCGGTTATTCCATCGCGACGATAGGAGAAAAAATGACTGATTTCGCTCACCGTACAGCGATCGCCACCGTAGATAGTGTGAATGCCTGCACGTTGCAAGCGTTGGCGAGCTAATAAATAGATATCGGCCAGGAATTTATCACCCTGGGGGGTAAAAGCCGCTGCTGCGACGGCGTCTACAGCAATAAATGCCGCACGGACCTCAGGCCCTACTTCAAACTGCTGCGGGCCAATCGCCGGCCCCAGCCAGGCGCTGATGCTACCTGGCTGGGCGGCAAAAGCGGCCAGAGTCTGTTCCAGCACGCCATTGCACAACCCACGCCAACCGGCATGGGCTGCGGCAACTTCATCACCGGCCTGCGAGCAAAACAGCACCGGCAGGCAATCTGCCGTCATCACGGCACACACCTGCCCCGGCACATTGCTGTAAACCGCATCCGCTTGCAGATCGGTTGGCGTTTGCCCATCCAGCCGCACTACGCGGGTACCATGCACCTGCTCCAGCCAAACTGGCATCTGAGGTAAGCTGGCACCCACCACCAGCCGTTGGCGATTATCCGCCACCGCCCGCTCTTCATCACCCACATGGGTTCCGAGGTTGAGCGAGTCATACGGCGGCAGGCTAACGCCGCCATGACGAGTGGTGCTGCAGGCTTTTACCCCCGCAGGCAACGGCCAATCGGGCAGGATGAGCGGATCCATTACCAGTTCATCTGATCTTTGAATTCTTCGGTATCAGCTTTCAGCGCGTTAATCAGATCGACCATATCCTGTGGCAGCGGCGCATGCCACTCCATCTGGATACCGCTGATTGGATGATATAAACGCAGCATGGTGGCGTGCAGTGCCTGGCGATCGAAACCGCGCAGCGCAGCAATAAATGCATCCGACGCACCTTTTGGTGGACGTGGACGGCCACCGTACAGTTGATCACCCACCAAAGGATGGTTGATATGTGACATATGAACGCGGATCTGGTGAGTACGGCCGGTTTCCAGACGCAGACGCAGACGAGTATGCGCGCGGAAGTGCTCCATAATACGGTAATGGGTCACCGCCGGTTTGCCCATCGGGTGCACTGCCATATGGGTGCGTTTGGTCGAATGGCGCGAAATCGGCTCTTCGACGGTGCCACCGGCGGTCATGGTACCAATAGCAACCGCTTCATATTCACGGGTGATATCACGCGCCTGCAGCGCTTCGACCAGCCGGGTTTGCGCCGGAACGGTTTTTGCCACGACCATCAGGCCGGTAGTGTCTTTGTCCAGACGGTGCACAATGCCGGCACGCGGCACATCGGCAATTTCAGGATAGTAGTGCAGTAATGCATTGAGCACCGTGCCATCCGGGTTACCGGCGCCAGGGTGCACGACCAGGTCGCGTGGCTTGTTGATAACCAGAATGTCACTGTCTTCGTAGACGATATTCAGCGCGATGTCCTGCGGTTCCCAACGGGCGTCTTCTTCTATCTGTGCATCAATGGCGACCGTCTCTCCCCCCAGTACCTTCTCTTTCGGTTTGTTTATCGTTTTGCCATTAACCTGTACCCGATTGTCCAGGATCCAATCTTTTATGCGAGATCGTGAATAATCAGGGAACAATTCGGCCAAAGCCTGATCTAAACGTTGTCCGAGTTGAGATTCGGCCACCGTTGCGGTGAGTTGTACTTGTTGTGCCATATGCAGCTTCTTCGTTAACGTTGGGTTTTCACGGCGATGCCGTTTAATATAATGTGCTATTGTAACTGGTCTTTGTCGGGAGCTTAACGGACAGTCTCCCGGAATAACACCCTGAGGATAATCAAAACGTCATGACGCGTATGAAATATCTGGTGGCGGCAGCCACGTTGAGCCTGGCGCTGGCAGGTTGCTCCACATCCAAGGATGCGGTTCCCGACAACCCACCTTCGGAAATCTATGCTACTGCCCAGCAAAAACTGCAGGACGGTAACTTTAAGGGCGCGATTACGCAACTCGAAGCGTTAGATAACCGCTATCCTTTCGGGCCGTACTCCCAGCAGGTTCAGTTAGACCTGATTTATGCCTACTACAAATCTGCCGATTTACCGCTGGCTCAGGCGTCTATCGATCGTTTCATGCGTCTGAACCCTACGCACCCGAACATCGACTACGTGATGTACATGCGTGGCCTGACCGATATGGCGTTGGATGACAGTGCATTGCAAGGCTTCTTCGGGGTCGATCGTTCAGACCGCGATCCACAGCATGCTCGCGCTGCGTTTCGCGATTTCAGCCAGCTGATTCAGCAGTACCCGAACAGCCAGTATGTGACCGATGCCAACAAGCGTCTGGTGTATCTGAAAGACCGCCTGGCCAAGTATGAGCTTTCGGTGGTGGAATACTACACTAAACGCGGTGCCTACGTCGCGGTCGTTAATCGTGCCGAACAGATGCTACGTGAATATCCAGATACTCAAGCGACGCGCGACGCGCTGCCGCTGATGGAAAATGCATATAAGCAGTTGCAACTGAACGGTCAGGCCGACAAAGTGGCCAAAGTGATTACCGCCAACCCGGCGTAACCGAATTGGCAAGGGTAGAAAAACAAAACGGCAGCTTCGGCTGCCGTTTTCATTTGCTGCGAACTTAGCCAGGGCTGGATAAATACACAAGAAAAAACACGATGTTAGCAAGACTGCGCCACCGCTTATCCTTTCAATCATGCGCGTTCCGCTCACAAGACTCAAGCGTTAGATAGCCAATTCAAATGCTGAATCACAGATTGAACTAACTTTGCAAAAAGTGACAAAAATACGTGATTTTCATCACGCATTTAAGCAAGAAGCGGGGTATGCTGGATCCATCCAAGACGGAAAGACAGA
The DNA here is from genome assembly GCF_002607755.1 of Serratia sp. BW106. NCBI lineage: Bacteria > Pseudomonadati > Pseudomonadota > Gammaproteobacteria > Enterobacterales > Yersiniaceae > Serratia > Serratia sp. BW106. Next base: position 82,104 of record NZ_MCGS01000009.1, on the reverse strand, counting down.
GAGGTAAGTTATATGACATTGAACATTACCAGCAAACAAATGGATATCACTCCCGCAATCCGCAGTCACGTCGAAGACCGTCTCACCAAACTGGAAAAATGGCAGGCCCAACTGATTAACCCACATATCGTCTTATCCAAAGAGCCGAAAGGGTTTGTTGCCGATGCCACCATTACTACCCCTAACGGCCCGCTGGTCGCCAGCGCAAAACATGAAGACATGTACACCGCCGTTAACGATCTGATCGCCAAGCTGGAGCGCCAATTGAATAAGGTGCAGCACAAAGGCGAAGCACGCCGTGCCGCGACCAGCGTGAAAGACATCATTCCAGAAGTCGAGCCGGAACAAGAATAACCGTTTAGCGGCTGTTTCACATCAAACGCGCCTGAGGGCGCGTTTTTTGTCTGGTTTTTTTATTGACGAGATAAAGGCCTGCGGTTACTTTAAAACCTGTCTCATGCATACTCTGGATAACCCATGTTCCGTAAACCGTTTTTCTTCGCATTCTTTTTTACCTTCCCCTGATTGGGAGGCGTTTCGTCGTGTGATAAAGAATGCGAAGACGAACAACAAAGCCTCCTGAAACCAGGGGGCTTTTTTTATGGCTATTTTACGACGTATAAAAATACAAGGCAGAAGCTGATTATGACCGACAACCCGTTACTCGTGCTGCGCAAACGCATCAGCGCACTGGATCTGAAACTGCTGTCCTTGCTGGCAGAACGCCGTGAGCTGGCGGTAGAAGTAGGAAAGACCAAGCTGCACTCTCACCGGCCAATCCGTGATAAAGAGCGCGAACGCGACCTGCTGGACGCCCTGATCGCCGCCGCCAAACCCTACGACCTGGACGGTTTTTACGTTACCCGCCTGTTCCAGCTGATTATCGAAGACTCGGTATTAACCCAGCAGTCACTACTGCAGAACCAGCTCAATCAAGTTAGCCAGCATTCCGCCCGCATCGCCTTCCTTGGCCCCAAGGGGTCCTATTCACATCTGGCCGCGCGCCAATATGCCGCTCGCCACTTCGATCAGTTGGTCGAATGCGGTTGCCAGAAATTCCAGGACATCTTCACCCAGGTCGAAACCGGCCAGGCGGATTACGCCATCCTGCCGATCGAGAATACCAGTTCCGGTTCGATTAACGACGTTTACGACCTGCTGCAACACACCAGCCTGTCGATCGTCGGCGAGTTGACCAACCCTATCGATCACTGTGTCCTGGTCGCCAGTGAGACCGATCTCGCCCAGATTGAAACCGTATATAGCCACCCGCAGCCGTTCCAGCAATGCAGTCAGTTCATTAACCGTTATCCACACTGGAAAATCGAATACTGTGAAAGCACGGCCGCCGCGATGGAAAAAGTGGCCAAATTGAACTCGCCAAAAGCCGCAGCGCTAGGCAGCGAAGCCGGTGGAGCCCTCTACGGGCTGCAAGTACTGGAGCATAATCTGGCCAATCAGCAGCAGAATATCACCCGTTTCATCGTACTGGCGCGCAAGGCTATTGAAGTGTCCGAACAGGTTCCGGCTAAAACCACGTTGATTATGGCGACCGGCCAGCAGTCAGGTGCGTTGGTTGAAGCCCTGTTGGTGCTGCGCGAAAACGGCATCATCATGACCAAACTGGAATCTCGCCCGATTAACGGCAATCCGTGGGAAGAAATGTTTTATATCGATGTGCAGGCAAACCTGCGTTCTGAATCAATGCAGAAAGCATTGAGGGATCTGACGCCAATCACCCGCTCGCTAAAAGTACTGGGTTGCTACCCAAGCGACAACGTGGTGCCGGTCAATCCATCCTGAATGAGATAAAAAAGGGTTCGGCATTGCCGAACCCGGATACTTTATTGCCGACTGTCGTTTGCCTGGCGCAGTAGCGAACGGCTTTCCACCAGGAAGCGCTGCGCATAGTCGCCAAACCAATGCTCGACCTTCTGGAAGCTCTGAATAAACGCTTGTTTATCGCCCTGCTCCAGCAGCTTTATTGCCTCGCCAAACCGCTGGTAGTAGCGTTTGATTAATGCAATGTTCTCTTCCGACGACATGATGATATCGGCGTACAGCTGCGGATCCTGAGCAAACAGCCGCCCGACCATTGCCAGCTCCAGCCGGTAGATTGGCGAGGAGAGTGCCAGCAACTGTTCCAGCTGTACGTTTTCTTCCGCCAGATGCAGACCGTAGGCAAAGGTCGCAAAATGGCGTAATGCCTGAATGAACGCCATGTTCTGGTCATGTTCAACCGCGCTGATACAGTGCAAACGAGCGCCCCATACCTGCAATTGCTCCAGCAACCATTGGTAAGCTTCCGGTTGGCGGCCATCACAGTAGACCACTACCTGCTTGGCCACGCTGCCTACGTCCGGACCAAACATCGGATGCAGCCCTACCACAGGCCCTGGATGTGCTGCCAGCATGGCATTCAGTGGGCGATTTTTTACTGAAGCAAGATCGACCAGGATACAGTCCGCCGGCAGTGGCGGTAACCGCTCAATGACCTGTTCTGTCACGTGAATCGGCACGCTGACAATCACCATGCCGGCGTCGGCCAGCAAGGTGTCGGCCTGCGGCCAATCTTGCTGATCCAATACCTTGACCTGGTAGCCGGACAGCGTCAGCAGGCGGTTAAACAACCGTCCCATTTGACCGTTACCGCCGATAATGACAATCGGACGCAGCTGTGGGTGCAGGGTTTTAAAACCTTTGTCGTTCTCACTGACATAAGACTCACGCATCACCCGACGTAGTACATCCTCGATCAGGTCAGGTGGCACACCAAGCTTCTCGGCTTCTTGACGCCGTGAGGCTAACATCGCCGCCTCACGCTCAGGAACATACACCGGCAAACCATGGTGGCTTTTAACCTCACCCACTTCCGCCACCAGTTGCAAGCGTTTTGCCAGCAGCCCCAGCAGAGCCTTATCCACTTCGTCAATTTGATCGCGCAACGCGGTCAGTTCAGCCACCATAACTTACTACTCTCCAGTACGTGCCGTCAGCGCAGTGCCGAGTTCCTGGTGCATATGGCGCAGCAGCGTCTCTGTACTTTCCCAGTTAATGCAGGCGTCAGTAACAGAAACCCCGTAGCGCATATCTGCACGAGGTTGTTCAGAAGACTGACTGCCTTCGTGCAGGTGGCTTTCCAGCATGATGCCGGTGATCGAACGGTTACCCGCTTTAATCTGCTCTACCACGGACTCGGCAACCGCCGGCTGACGGCGATAATCTTTGTTCGAGTTGCCATGGCTGCAATCTATCATCAAGGACGGGTGGAGTCCCGCCTCCTGCATCTGTTTTTCGCAAGCCGCAACGTCTTCGGCGCTGTAGTTCGGCGTTTTACCGCCGCGCAGGATCACGTGCCCATCCGGGTTACCCTGCGTTTGCAGCAGGCATACTTGCCCTGCCTGGTTGATGCCGACAAAACGGTGTGGCATCGCCGCAGCGCGCATGGCATTGATTGCCGTACCCAGGCTGCCGTCGGTACCATTTTTGAAGCCCACCGGCATCGACAACCCTGAAGCCATCTCACGGTGAGTTTGTGATTCCGTGGTGCGCGCGCCAATCGCTGACCAGCTGAACAGATCGCCCAGGTATTGCGGACTGTTCGGATCCAGGGCTTCGGTGGCCAACGGCAGGCCCATGCCCACCAGATCCAGCAGCAGGCGACGCGCGATGTGTAAACCGGCTTCAACATCAAACGAACCATCCATGTACGGATCGTTAATCAGGCCTTTCCAGCCGACCGTGGTTCGTGGTTTTTCAAAATAGACACGCATAACGATATACAGCTGATCGCTCAATTCAGCCGACAGGGTTTTCAAATGACGGGCGTAATCCAGCGCGGCATCCGGATCATGAATAGAACAAGGTCCGCACACCACCAGCAGGCGATGATCGCGCCCCTGTAAAATATCGGCGATGGTTTTGCGCGCGGTAGCGATTTCATTTTCATCGCTGCCGCTGAGCGGGAACTGGTTCTTCAGCTCTTCCGGAGTGATCAGAATTTGTTCTGCACTGATATGAACGTTATTGAGCGCGTCTTTTTGCATGATGCTGTTCCTGTCGTTTGCCGTTATGCGTAAGCGTTAATACAACCTTGAGCGTTTCAGGTCCTTACCATACCATGCGATGTAAAGTTTTCAATCCGATATCTGTAAATAAAAGATTACCATCCGTTAGAGACCCAAAAAAATAGTTTGAACGGAGACGCACAAAACAACTCAACAACATGATTTATAACTACAAAAATCAATCAAGAATTAAACATATCGTTTAACTTTTTTGATCTTGATTGATTCACTCCGCCACCAGAAAATGTAAACATAACTGTACACTTGTTTTGTTTAACCGTGCACCAGACTAGGGCAAGCCTCTCCGTTGAACCCGGATTATCTGGCATGCATCTTTGTCGACTGTTGCTACCAAACGACAACCGCAGCCAAAGCCCAGCCAAACACTAAGGACACTCAGCATGATATGCCGCAGGAAGGGGTTAATTAAGTAGAAGAAAAGTGAATAAGTGATGATGAGAAATTAAAAACTTAAGCTAATCGTAGCTATTTTGGTCGCCATGACGAACCGATATAATGTGACTGACATCACTTATAATCACTCTTAACAACTGGATCCAAAATGCTCTCTTTACGCGCTCGCCGCGCTATTCCGCTGTTCATTAGCTGCTTAACGACTTTCACCAGTGTTTCAGCCCTTGCCGACAATACACTTTTCACCGCGATGGACGATCCGGCCACCGCTAAAAAGCCGTTTGAAGGCAACGTCCAGGCAGGTTACAACTCGCAGTCTGGCAACTCACAAAGCTCGACCCTGCTGGCCAACACCAGCATGACCTGGTTCAACAGCGATGCCGCCTACAGCCTGTGGGGAGCCGCCAACAACACCACGTCCTCCAACGTGCGCTCATCTGAAAAGTATCAGGCCGGTGGCCGTACCCGTTATAACCTGTCCGATCGCAACTACCTGTTCGGTCAGGCAAGCTGGCTGAGCGACCGCTTCAACGGTTATGACTCTCGCTCCACGCTGACCGGCGGTTATGGTCGCCAAATTCTCAACGGGCCACTCAGCGATCTGCGGGTCGAATTTGGTCCAGGTGTGCGTCACGATGAGTATCATGGCGGTGGCCGCTCAACCAAAGCACTGGCTTACGGTGCAGCCAACTATTCGTACCAGTTGACCGATAATACCAAGTTCTCCGAAGGCGTTTCCGCACTGGCGAACGAAGAAACCACGCTGAACTCCGAAACCGCGCTGAGCGTTGCGATAAACGACAGGTTCGCCCTGCGTCTGGCTTACACCGTGACTTACAACAGCAAGCCGCCGGCGTCAGCGCCGAAGAACACCGACACCACCACTTCAATCAGTTTGGTGTACGGCCTGTAATCCTTCCGTCCCAATACTTATGACGCCGCTAAGCCCATCATCGATGGGCTTTTTTTATGCCTGAGGTGTCAGTGTCAACCAGACCATGCCCAAGGCTTTCAGCGCATCGGTAGAACACTGGAAGTCTGCATTCCCCCCGCTGACCTGTACCTGATTGCCCGGTAAACGCGCAATATCATAAACATCGATATTGCCGTCGATATCGATCAGCCAACGGCCATTGGCAATGTGAGTCACGGCTAAATCCACCAGCCAGGATAGCCGGCCGCCATCAATGTAAGCTGGCTTCGCGACCCCAGCAGGGATCAGTGAACTGTCCGCCAGCCATTCTCCCGCATCTTTCAACTGTCCGGCGACGAGCCGGTGCTTCGGCAACGCACGTCCTCCCGCAGGAGCAGCCTCCGTGGTGTTGCCACTCCCCATCTCCCCCTGCCCGGTTGCCAGCCACAACAGAGAGACGCCGGTATCCAGAGCACAGGTCACCACAATATCGCCAGGGAAATAGTTACGACGAACCCAGGTACTCATGGTGCCTGACGAAATGCCCAGCAAATCACCGAGTTCCTTCTGCAGACTGAAACCATAAGCATCTAGGATACGGCGTAGCACGCCTTTACCGCCGGAGGCCAGAACCCGATCGTAAAGCGCTTTGCCCTGTGCGGGTTGAATGGACTTGCGTTCATTTTTTGCTTTTGCAAGCTCACCGCTCATCAACCAAGCCAAATCAGCGCCCGTCGCCAGTGCGCAGCTGATAATCACATAGCCAGGCACACTGCCGCGCTGTTGCCAGCTGCTGATGTTATTAGGGGCTATCCCCAAGATTTCACTCAGTTCTTTTTGCGTGCTAACACCATAAGATGAAAGGATCCTTTCAATCACTGCGCCTACGGAGGCGTTATCGTTCACAGTCTCTTCACGCATATCATCACCGATTAAAATCAAAATTTGCATTTACAAGTCGCATTTTGCGATCTAAAGTACCATCACAACGTTGCACAAGCGACTCATATGTCACTTTAGTTAAGATGATGCGACATGATTGATGAAAATGCAAACGCCATGGTAATCCAATAGCGAGTTACACCGACAATCGCCTGACAGAAAGCAGGCGTGCCTCCTATAAAGTGGCCGTGACCCGACCAGGAACCCACCTCGCTTTTGCAAGCCTACTCATCAATTCGTATCCAGGGAGGTTGTCATGCTACTGGCGAGTGAAGAGCAACGGGCTATCGGCCTACGGCGCATTGGTGAAATCCGCCGCACGCTGTTCGCCCAAAATAAAAATCAGGCCGAAGAGATCTACAACACCGCTCCGCTGCACCTACGTCACACGCTCTGTTTTCATGCAGGCCTGACCGAACGTCACGTGATGCTGCGGTTCCACGAAATGAGCTATCCCCAGCGACAACAAATTGTCGCTGCGCTCAATGCATTCATTGAGTTGGGCAAGTCACTGCCGCGCTATATCAGCGAAGAAGATTGCTTGCTGAATCATAAAAAATAGCCGTTCTGCAACTTCTGGCGTGCAACCCGCCGGATGCCGTTCGGCCCAAATTCCCCCTAACAGGAAAACACACCATGGCTGATACCATTGATATGGCGCAGGAGCGCCAGGCACTGATGCTCGAGAAACAAATCGCGCACGCCAGACCCGTCGTCACCCAGGCCTCTGAGCTGTTTTGCGTCGAGTGTGACGCGGCAATCCCGGAGGTACGGCGCCGTGCTATTCCCGGCGTAATACGCTGCGTGGCCTGCCAGGAGATCGCAGAGGCTCAGCAACGTCATTTCATCCGGCGTTAAGCGATGTCAGCTCCTCCCGATCATGTAGGCCGCCAATCCTTGCCCCTGTTTGAAGGCGCCTACCCCTGGAATATCCCGCGGCCAGCCATTGGCCGCGAACCCACGCTAAACCGCGATCGGCTGCGCCAGTGGCAGGCCGCGCTGCAGCGCGTCAATACCCTGCCCTATTATTTGCGTGTACAGTTTACCGAGCGCCACCAACATCTATTGAGTCAGCAGGGCCCGAAAGCGGCCTGGCACTATCTGGTGTTGGTTTTCGAACGTCGTATATGGCCGCGTATTCAACAAGTGAACGACAAATTTGGCCTCAATCGGCAGGCCTCAATGCGCTTTGGCAATGAGGCAGACAGCTATCATGCTCTGCCAACGCTGGGTGACAAGGCGCTGGAACAGTTGGCAAAACGTATTGCCGGCCAGTTACTGGCGCTTTATCAAAGCGAGTGTGACACCCTACTGGTGAAACATGCGGGAGAGACTTCAGCACTGCTACGCAACGAATTCCAATCACGGCTGTATGGCCAAATTGCCGGCATGGCACGCGCTTTCAATATCCAGCCAATGCATTGGCAGTGCTACCGCAAGGGACTGCTGGACAGCCACCGCGCGGTAGCGGCACTGTCGAGACTGACCAGCGATCGCTGGTGGTTTCGACGCCTGAAAATGCAACGCATGCAGTGGCGTGAGGCGCTACTGATTGCCATCGGCAATGTCAGTCGCAACACTTCACCCTATGCCAGTCGACAGGCCATTCGGGACGTGAAGGCTCGACGACAGTCAAACCTGGATTATCTGCGCCGTTGCGATTTGGAGAATACCCTTACCGGGGAGCGTATCGATCTGATGGAGAAAGTGCTGGGCAGCATTGCCAATCCAGCCATTCGCCGTATGGAACTAATGAATACTCTGACAGGGATTGAAGCCTACGCAGCAAACAACAGCCACATCGGTCTGTTTATCACCCTGACGACTCCCGCACGTTTTCATCCCACTCGTACCTTCGGCGGCCACGGCAAGGCACGCTTTAATCACCGCTGGGATCGTGAAGATTTCACCCCAAAAGACGGCCAAGGCTACCTGGTGAAACAATGGAGCAAAATGCGCACCGCATTCAAAGATCACCAGTTGCAGGTCTATGGCGTTCGAGTGGTCGAACCGCACCACGACGGCACACCGCATTGGCACCTGATGCTGTTTACCCCCCAACCCCACCGTCAGCAAGTGATCAATATTCTGCGCCGCTATGCGCTGCAGCAAGATGCCGGGGAACCCGGAGCGCAGGAGAATCGCCTCCACTGTAAGCACCTGAATCGGGGAGGCGCGACCGCTTACATGGCCAAATACGTTGCCAAGAACCTCGATGGCTATGCGCTGGAAGGAGAACGGGATCACGAGACGGGCACCCCACTAAGCGAAACCGCCAATGCGGTCAGCGCCTGGGCCAGTACCTGGCGCATTCCGCAGTTTCACCCTTTTGGCCTACCCAGCATAGGCGCCTACCGTGAATGTCGTCGTATTCGTGGACATAGCTTGTCGCAGCAGTTCGATGAGCGAACCGAAGCCGTACGCGCCGCGGCCGATGCTGGCGATTTTGCCGGTTATATCAACGCTCAGGGCGGTGCCAACGTACCGCGCAGCCAACAGTGGGTGCGTGTAGCCCGTGATGATGCACCCACATTGAACAGCTATGACGAACGAGTGCAAAAGGTGGTCGGTATTTATGCCTCCCACCTGGGCCCTGATCGGGTATACCGGACCCGTACGTTGCAGTGGCGCATCGTGGCTAAAAACTCTGAGCCTGCAACACCTTGGAGTTCTGCCAATAACTGTGGATCACTGTCGATTAACCGCCCAAAACCCGCGCCTTCCGCACGTCTGACGCCGGCACAACAACAGCGCTGCCTGACGATTGCCCGCGATCTTCGGCAGATCGGCATCGATCCTGAACGCTGGCAGTTGGAAGTGCTGGTGAGGGGAGGCAAAATCCACTTCGGTGAACAACTTGTACAATTTCCGCTAATCAATGACTGGCCCTATTTTTACTGCACAAATGATAAATCCAACCATTGACGCCTTTAGCGTTTTGCTTAATACTGTATAAATAAACAGTATACTTAAGAGAGGGCAAGAACAGTGGAAATTATGGATAAACAACAGCTAACACTGTCCCGCATCCAGTTCATCGCCGATGTTTCGCAGGCCGCACAGTGCAATGCCGCCGAATTTCTGATCGCCATGTCGCTGATTTCAGATCTGGCCAGCCAGGTGCTGCCAGACAATGATTATCAAGAAATATTTTACCCGGCGGATCGACAGGACTCTCGCTAAATCAGCGTTTGCTTAAGCAAACCCCCTTTTCCAACACCCGCTACCGGCGGGTGTTTTCGTTTCTGCCAGCAGCATTTTCTCCCTTCCGTTGTGCCAGCGCATCCACAACCCCATCGCGTTGCCGACGCCTGCCTCGCACGGGAAACTGGGATATATCCAGGGCCCCCGCGCCCATCTCACTTTCCCCCAAGCAGGAGCCTAATGATGAAAATTTATGCACAACAAGGCGACACCATCGACGCAATTTGCTGGCGCTATTACGGCAGCACTCAGCGTCTGGTGGAGCAGGTTTATCTCGCCAATCGCGGCCTGGCCGATGCAGGCCCAATTCTTCCCCACGGTCATCCGATCGAACTGCCGGATCTGCCGGCGGCCGCTCAACGAGAAACCGTCAAACTGTGGGACTAAACGATGGAGAAACTCACCTCAACGCTTGCCTATCTCACGGCGGCCTGCCTGGCCTGGATGGGGCAGCACTCTACACAGGACATTGCCCTTTTGGTCGGTGCTGCGGTCGGTGTTGGTACTTTTGCGGTGAATTGGTACTACCGGCGTAAAAGCTACCAGCTGTTGAAATCGTTAAAAAAAAACGGTCTGAAACGCGGAGTCTACGATGAGCTCACTCGCTAAACGCTGCAGCGTGGCGGCTATTTTGGCCCTCGCAGCCCTGCTGCCACAGTTCAATACCCTGCACACCTCTGAGCAGGGATTGCGTCTGATTGCCGATTTCGAAGGCTGCCGGCTTTCACCTTATCAGTGCAGTGCCGGCGTCTGGACCAACGGCATCGGCCATACCGCTGGGGTGAAATCCGCCACCGTCATCAACGAACGTCAGGCGGCCGCCAATCTGATCGACGATGTCCGCACCGTCGAACGCGGTATCGCCCGCTGTATGGCGGTAGAGATGCCGCAGCCGGTTTATGACGCAGTCAGCGCCTTTGCTTTCAACGTAGGAGTTAGCGCGGCCTGCAATTCCACATTGGCCACCTTTATCAAGCGCCAACAATGGCAGGAAGCTTGCGATCAGCTCCCCCGCTGGGTCTATGTCAACGGCGTTAAAAACCAAGGGCTTGAACGCCGCCGCAATGCCGAACAGGCACTGTGCCTGCAGGGTGTCCAGCGCTGATATCCCTGCTTGTTCAATTCAACCACTCAGCAGGCACTGCCTGCCAGGAGAAACATCATGTTAAAACCCGAGCAGTTGCGTACTGCACTGGCCAACGCGCTACCAGACCTACAGACGCATCCCGATAAGCTACACATCAGCCTGGATAACGGGCGCGTGGTCTCTACATTAGGCCCTTCACTGTCTTTCGAATATCAATACCAACTCAACCTGACGCTGAGCGATCAGGTCAATGAAGAAGATCTGGTAATGGTCACCGTCTTGGCCTGGCTGCGCAGTCACCAGCCCGACATTCTCGCCAACGCGGAAAAACGAAAAAATGGCTTTACCTTCAAACGCGATATCAGTGCCGCCGGCCAGCTTGATCTGCAGTTGCAACTGACCGAACGCATTCAGGTGGAACAGCGCGACGGCGCGTTGCATATCACACCCTTGACCGAGCCACCGTTGCCGGAAAACGTCATTCGTTTCACCCAGGTTTACCTGCACGGCGAGCTGATAAGCCAATTTCAGCAACCATAAACTGACCTGCGGGACGGCTTCGGTTGTGCTGGCGCCAGCTAAACGCCGCCGCGTTGTCGCCCCCCTAACACGGCGGCATTCTTAAGAGATGAACACAGACAACTTCGATATTCAGCGCCTAGTGCGCAACCTGATACGCATTGGCACCATCAGCGAGGTCGACCTCGATCGCGGACGCTGCCGCGTAGCCACCGGTGGCAACCTCACCGACTGGCTTAATTGGCTGACCGGCCGCGCCGGTGATGCTCGTTGCTGGTGGGCGCCCAGCGTAGGCGAACAGGTGCTGGTGCTGTCGCTGGGGGGAGAGCTCGACACCGCCTTCGTGCTACCCGGTATTTTTTCCGATGCCCATCCGGCGCCGTCAACCTCGGCCCAGGCGGCACACATCACCTTCCCTGACGGCGCAGTGATCGAGTACGAACCGGCAGAAGGTGCGCTGAAAGTCATGGGCATCAAAAGTGCCACCATTGAAGCCACAGAGCGGGTAAACGTCACCGCACCGGCCATCACCTGTCGTGCAACGAGCAAGATCACGCTGGATGCCCCTGAAGTGGAATGCACCCAGTTATTAACCACCGGCACCATTGCCATCCGACAAGGCGGCTCGATGACCGGCGATCTCAACCACTCCGGCGGCAGCATCAGTTCTAACGGCGTGGTGGTGCATACCCACACCCACGGCGGCGTGCAAAACGGCGGAGGCCAAACGGATAAACCAGCATGAATAACGCGAAATATTTCGGCATGAACCGCGGCTCCGGCCGCGCGATCACCGACCTTGACCATATCCGTCAATCGGTAAGTGACATTTTAATCACCCCGATCGGCTCACGCATCATGCGCCGCAATTACGGTTCGCTGCTGTCCGAGCTGCTGGATCAGCCGCAAAACGACGTACTGAGGCTGCAAATCATGGCCGCCTGCTACAGCGCGCTGCTGCAGTGGGAGCCACGCATTCAACTAAGCGGCATCACCTTTAACACCACCATCGACGGAAAAATGGTGGTCGACATTACCGGCAACCGTACCGATACGCCGGATACCTTTTCTCTTTCTGTTTCAGTGAGCTGACACCATGGCAACCATTGACCTGAGCTTATTACCCGCCCCCACGGTAGTCGATCCCCTCGACTACGAGTCGCTGCTGGCCGATCGCAAGGCCACGCTGATTTCCCTTTACCCGGAGGAGCAGCGTGAAGCGATTGCACGCACGCTGACGCTGGAATCGGAACCGATCGTCAAGCTACTGCAGGAAAATGCTTACCGCGAACTGGTCCTGCGTCAGCGCATTAACGAGGCCGCCCAGGCGGTGATGCTCGGCTATGCCGGTGGCAGCGATCTCGATCAGCTTGGCGGTAACTTCCAGGTTGAACGCCTGGTGGTTCAGCAACCTGACACGACGGTCATTCCACCGGTAGCGGCAATTATGGAGTCCGACAGCGATTTCCGCGTACGCATCCAGCAGGCATTCGAAGGACTGAGCGTTGCCGGCTCCAGCGGCTCCTACGAATACCACGGCCGCTCCGCCGATGGTCGGGTGGCCGACGTTTCTGCCACCAGTCCCAGCCCGGCTAACGTACTGATCTCCGTGCTATCTCGTGAAGGTGATGGCACCGCCAGCGCCGAACTGGTGGCGATTGTCGATAAAGCATTGAACGATGAAGACGTACGCCCGGTGGCGGATCGGGTCATCGTTCGTTCCGCTACTATCGTCAATTACAGTATCGATGCGCTGCTTTATCTTTACCCAGGTCCGGAAGCCGAGCCAATCCGCCGTGCTGCCGAAGCCAAGCTGAAAAGCTACATCAGCGCACAACACCGCCTGGGCCGTGATATCCGTTTGTCGGCAATTTATGCCGCTCTGCATGCCGAAGGGGTACAGCGGGTGGAACTGAAAAGCCCACAGGCCGATATCGTGCTGGATAAAACCCAGGCCTCGTACTGCGCCAGTTATCTTCTGACCGTAGGAGGCTCCGATGAGTAACCGTCTGTTGCCAGTCGGCTCTTCGCCTCTGGAGGTTGCGGCAGCGGCCGCCTGCGCCGAGCTGGCTGCAATGCCGGTACCGCTGCGCGAGTTGTGGAACCCCGCGACCTGCCCGGTCAACCTGCTGCCGTATCTGGCCTGGGCGTTTTCAGTCGATCATTGGGATGAGGGCTGGACGGAAGAAAGCAAACGCAGCGTCGTCTCCTCTGCCTTCTTCGTGCATCGCCATAAAGGCACTATTGGCGCCATCCGCCGCGTGGTAGAGCCGTTGGGCTATCTGATCAAACTGCGTGAATGGTGGGAAACCAACGCGGAACCCGGCACCTTTTCCCTGGATATCGGCGTGCTGGAAAATGGCATCACCGAAGAAATGTACCTGGAAATGGAACGAATGATCGCCGACGCCAAGCCGGTCAGCCGCCACTTGACCGGCCTGGCGCTGAACCTGGAGGCATCTGGCAGCATCGAGGTGGCCGGTGGCCATTACGACGCCGAGATCACCACCGTATACCCGGATTACGTTGAGTTTGCTCGCCAGATGCTGGAGGGCCACTATCAATTTTTACAACGTAATACCGGTACCACTCTGGATTCGACCGAACAGCATTTTGTTCTCAATGAAGAACATATACTGGCCGACTCGCGCCATGAACGAGAGCTTTCCCGCATGGCGGGATTACCCAATGACGCCACCACCGAGGGACAGGCGTTACAAATCCTCGGTTATGCCCATGCCTATCTGGCGACCCAACAACAGAAGTATCTGGATCAGGCCATTGCCTGCTTTGACGCTTACGTAACTCATTTTTACGACGCTACCCCTATTCCGGAAACCCCTCAGCGGTGGGTCGCCAACTGGATCGTCAACGCCAAGGAGCCGGTACCGGCCAACTGGCCAGTGGATAACAAAGATCCTACACATAGCGGTTTCAAAGGCGTACCGATGGCCTTCACCAAAGGCAAGACGCAGGTTCCACAGGGTGCACCTTACTGGGGAGAGTATCTGGATATCGCTACCTTCGCCTTTGACGGTACCCTGGCCTGGGACGCCATCAATGCGCAGGTGCGTGCGGTTGACCCCACCGGCAACGTGGACTGGAACAGTGACGGCAAGCGCTACGACGTCGAGTGGATCATTAACTGGCAGGGTTATCAGATTAACGCCGACGGTGACATTCTGGCCAAAGGGCTGCCCCTCGCACAGTTTGGTACCGTTCAACTGAAAGACACCACACTCAGCGGTAGTCATAAACTGAACTTCGCCAATCGTCAGCCCGTCGAGCACGGCGGAGTCATGATTGAACGTAATCAGATCCAGCATAACCGCCCACTGCACGTGCCGGTCCCGCCCAATGCCATGGGCAATGCGGCTGACGCCGAGCTGTGGTTCGCCGATGCCTGCTACCTGCTGTATAAAATCACCGGTGAGCAGCGTTATTTCAAAGCCTGGAAAAGCGTTGAATTCACCGCTATGGAATACACCGATATTGATGCGCAGGATAAATTTTTCCGTCAGAGCCTGCATGCCAATACGCCGTTCACCGACGGCATCTCCTATGACTGGTCATATCCTGCCGATGCATCCGTCAGCTATGCGCGCAATGCCGAAGGCATGATTACACTGCGCAAAGACGTTGCGTCACAACAATCGTTGGAACAGCAATCGGTGTGGTTCCGCGTGAGCAACCAGTCCAAAGTTCGCACCACTTTCGGTGGTGTTGATGATCAAAACCAGCCTATTTCCTGCAGGCTACAATTGGCCATAGCACCTGAAAAGGATGCTGAACAAGCCACCGACTGGGGTATCGGTCTGCCGCAGTCTACCCAGGCGCAGGTAAAAACTTACGATATCGCACTGACCAGCCTGGCAGCACTGACTCGCGAGGATGGCAGCGATTATCTACTGGCCGATCTGCGGGCGGTGACCGATTACGGCGGTTGCGTGATTGGCAGTCGGTTTGAGGAACAGGTTTACGATCAACGCAGCGCAACGGTGATCAACGCCAGCTACCCCAACGATGACGCTGGCATGGTGATCGGCGCCTGGCTGACCACAGAGGAACGTTTTCCGGTAAACCAACTGGTTTATCGTGCTGATGCCGACTTCAATCTGCGGCTTGAGGACGACGATAAATGGCGCTGGTACTGGATGCTGCCCGCCACCGAGGGTAAATGGAAGTCGGCAACCTTTGACCCGGCGGCCGCGGTGCTGAGCGGCTATCAGCCAGACCATCAGGATGGCGATGAGAAACCTGCCCGTCCTAATTTCAGCACGGTTGATCAGGTCACTATCCTGCAGGATGGGAATGTGGCTAACGCCAACTTCAGTTACTACGTGCTGAATGATATACCGCCAACCTTCAGCGCCGACGACGGCTACACCATCAAATACCGCGTCACACTGCAGGCAGAAAACCCTTATACCGCACTATTGGGTGATTGCACCCTGCTGGGCCACCGCCAGGACAGCCTGTTCTGTACCCCTGGAGTGATCCCTTTCTCCAATATCTATCAGGCGGACAGCCAGCAATTCGACGGCTGGCACGGCATGCCTTATCCAGGCTACCAATACCCCTTCATTTTCGTGCATGCCGACGCCGATGCCGACGGCCTGATGCTCAACAACATGACCGAGTTCTTATGGCAGTCGCAGCAGTGGTACCAGCAGCAGTTTGGCGTATTGGGACCCGGTGCTTCCGCCTATATCTGGAATCGTTGGGACAACCTGAGCTATGGCAAAGCAGACAGTTGGACCATGTACCACTGGGGCGATGGGACGGCCTGGTCCGGTTATCAACCGCGAGCTTTCTTTGGCGCTGCACGCGCCTGGCATGAGCTGAAACTGGCGGGTAAAACACCACCTGCCAAATTGGTCAGCTATGTCGAAAACTGGCTGCACTGGCTGATCGGTTTTACCCAGGATTCCGGCGGTATTACGCCGACCGATTTCCCGATGACGGGTATCCCGCAACCTGACAAACATGACTTCACCGGCCATATGTGTGGTCTGTGGCTGGCCGGCGCCGTGCTGGCAAAAATGGCCGGCAGTGAGGTCGTGGGTACAGAACACTTTATCGAACAATGCGTTACAGAGTTACAGAAGAATTATCTCACCGGTGGGGATGTGATGGATGGCGCCTGGTCGCCGGCACCGCGTACCGGCACGGACAACGGGATGTTCTTCGGTTTTTGGTCGGGTGAAATCCTGCGCGGATTGAGCCTGTATGTGATGTACAAGAGCGGCCTCAACTATCCGGCCGACAAACAAAAGAGAGCAACGACATGACAGCAAAATACCGCGCCCTGCTCACCGATCAGGGCAAAGCGCTGCTGGCTAACGCCGCGGCAACCGGCCAGAAGCTGGAGATCACCCAGATGGCCGTCGGCGACGGCGGCGGTGCAGCCACCCTGCCCAGCGAAAGCCAGACCAGGTTGGTGAACGAAAAGCGACGCGCCGCGCTGAACTCCCTACAGGTTGACGCTAACAGCAGCAATCAGGTGATCGCCGAGCAGGTGATCCCGGAAGATACCGGCGGCTGGTGGATCCGCGAACTGGGGTTGTATGATAAAAACGGTGTACTGGTGGCCGTGGCCAATACGCCAGACACCTACAAACCGCTACTGGCCGAAGGGGCCGGCCGCACCCAAGTGGTACGTATGGTCCTGCTGGTCAAAGGCGATGCCAGCGCGGTGATTGTGGCGGACAAAACCGCCGTACTGGTTTCCCGCGATACGCTGGATGCCGCTATCGCCGAGCATGCGCGCTCACGTAACCACCCAGATGCCACCCTGCTGGCCAAAGGCTTCACCCAACTGAGCAGCGACATCAACAGCAGCAGCGAAACCCTGGCGGCGACGCCAAAAGCGGTGAAGGCGGTTAATGATGCAAGCGTCAAAAAAAGCAACAACCTTTCGGATCTGACCAACAAGGCCGTCGCACGTGGCAATCTCGCACTGGGTAATGCTGCAACGAGAAATGTAGGAACTGAAGCTACAAATTTGATGGAGGTCGGTGCGTTCGGCCTCGGCGCAGGCTCAAGACATCATGCCGACACCTACAGCAACCTTGGTGAAATTTATCGGGTCAACAGCACCTCAAAAAATTCGCCAGGAGGTGGTGTCTATGGCGTACTGAATCTCCCTTG
Organism: Serratia sp. BW106; assembly: GCF_002607755.1. Lineage (NCBI taxonomy): Bacteria > Pseudomonadati > Pseudomonadota > Gammaproteobacteria > Enterobacterales > Yersiniaceae > Serratia > Serratia sp. BW106. The sequence goes on along the minus strand of NZ_MCGS01000009.1, from coordinate 64,808 downwards.
CGATGGGGGGCCTTCCAGCGGGTATCTGGCGGTGCAGAATAATGGAACGGCCTACATCGGCAATTCCAGCACTCCGGAGAAACCGCTGACATGGTCCCGGGTTTATACCACGGGTTTTAAACCTACGGCGGCGGATGTTGGGGCCTACAACAAGGCCGAGGCCGACGGCAAATTTGTCAAACAGAGCGGCGACACCATTACCGGTGGTCTGACGGTAAATGGATCAACCACTATCTCAGGTGGACTTACTGCCAAGGCCAGTGTTGAACTTTACGGACCAACTCCATATATAGATTTCCATTATGATAATAACACCGGTGATTTTGATACCAGATTAGTTAATGATAATAAAGGCGTACTGTCTTTCCATGGTTCTGAGTATTATGTCAATGGCAAATTGAGCGCAACCGGCGACATTTGGTTCGGCGGTAAAATTAACATTGATGGTTCTCCTAATTTCTACAGCCGTGAATTTATTACCAAGTATGGGAATATGACCCTCACTGACGGAACCAGGCAAACCAATGGCTTGCGCCTGCAAGGCCAGGGGGATCTGTGCTCCGATCTTTACCATTCAGAAAAAATCGGTAGCTATCACGAATTCGGCATTCACGTAGCTAACGGTGGTGCTGATGGTTGGTTCACTTTCCGCAACAATGGTGAGTTTCGCGCAAATGGTACAATCTTTGCTTCGGGTGCAGCTTATCAAACCAATGGTGATATAAACGGGAGTATCTGGGGTGGCTATTTATCTAACTACCTTAATCAAAACTTTGTACGAGATATTCGCCTTGGTAATGTAGAAAACGCAGCATCTTGGAATGGCGCAGGGTATCTTGATAGCGCAGGTTACGTGCTGACTGGGGCAGCGAATAATAATAGAGATGAGTACATAGATGTAATTTACCGTCGCCCGCTGCAAAAGAATATTAATGGTAACTGGGTTACCGTCTGGAGCGTTTAAAATGAAGAATATAAAAAAATTCACTCTGACTGAGCCTGAAAGTTCAGAGCAAAAGTTACTGGCTGCCTCGCATGGTGTTTTATTTTTAAAGTCTGACAACGGCGATGATTGGTATGAATGCCAAAAGACATTTCGCAATGACACAATCAAGATAATGTATGATCTGAATGGTATCATTCGCTCAATCTCCAACAAACCGAATGCTGATGGGCATTTTGATGCATCTGGTTTTTTCCCGGAAAACATGAGCGTTGCCGAAATAGAGCAACTTCCGGAACATGCTGATATTGATGGCCGCTGGTTTTTTGACGGGACACAGGTTAAGCCTCGCACGTATTCAGTTGCGGAATTACAGCAGCAAGCTACAAATAAAAAACAGGATCTGAGTAAACAGGCTTCACTGCAAATTGCAACGCTCAACGACGCCGTCGAGCTAGAAATGGCGAGTGAAGAGGAGCAAAAGCGATTAACCGCCTGGAAAACCTATCGCGTTTTGCTCAGCAGGGTTGATCCTGGCGCAGCCCCAGATATCGACTGGCCGCAGCCACCGCAATAATCGCATTATCAGCGCCCCGCCCGGGGCGTTTTTTTTATCTTGATTTTCCTGCTGTTGTACCAGTTCTCATACATACCCAATGAGATGCGCGGCCCCATCGCGAAGGGCATTCTGTTGTTACCAACCACAAACGGAGTAATGCTATGGGTGATTATCACCACGGCGTGCGTGTCCTCGAAATCAATGAAGGCACCCGCGTAATTTCCACCGTCTCGACGGCAATTATTGGCATGGTTTGTACTGCAGAAGATGCCGATGCAAGCCTGTTCCCTCTCAACACTCCGGTGTTGATCACTGACGTCCTGGCCGCCAGCGGCAAGGCCGGCAAAAATGGCACCCTGGCACGCTCGCTGCTGGCGATCGCTGAGCAGGCCAAACCGGTCACCGTCGTGGTACGTGTGGCAGAAGGCAAAGACGAGGCTGAAACCACCTCCAATATCATTGGCGGTGCCGATGAAAACGGTAAATACACCGGCATGAAAGCCTTGCTGGCGGCACAGGCCGAACTGGGCGTGAAGCCACGTATCCTGGGTGTCCCGGGCCACGACAATCTGGAGGTGGCAACCGCACTGGCCGGTATCTGCCAACAACTGCGTGCCTTTGGTTATATCAGCGCTTACGGTTGCAAGACCGTCTCCGACGCCATCAAGTACCGCGCAGGCTTCAGCCAACGCGAACTGATGCTGATCTGGCCGGACTTTGTTAACTGGAACACCACCACCAACAGCAGCGACATCGCATATGCCACAGCTCGTGCACTCGGTCTGCGCGCCAAGATTGACCAGGAAACTGGCTGGCATAAAACCCTGTCCAACGTCGGCGTCAACGGCGTCAGCGGTATTTCAGCCAGCGTATTTTGGGATCTGCAAACCGTCGGTACCGATGCTGACCTGCTGAACGAAGCCTGCGTCACCACCCTGATCCGCAAAGATGGCTTCAAGTTCTGGGGCTCACGCACCTGTTCCGACGATCCATTATTCCAGTTCGAAAACTATACCCGCACCGCGCAGGTATTGGCTGACACCATGGCTGAAGCTCATCTGTGGGCAGTTGACCGCCCGGTTACGCCAACGCTGATCCGCGACATGATCGACGGCATCAAAGCCAAGTTCCGCGAGCTGAAATCTGCCGGGCTGATCATTGATGGCGACTGCTGGTATGACGAGAGCGCCAACGATAAAGAGACCCTGAAGGCCGGCAAGCTGTTTATCGATTACGACTACACCCCAGTACCGCCGCTGGAAGATTTAACCCTGCGCCAGCGCATCACCGACCGTTACCTGGCGAATTTCGCCGCGTCCGTGAACAGCTAAGGAGACCTGAATCATGGCACTGCCAAAAAAACTGAAATACCTGAACCTGTTTAATGACGGCTTCAATTATATGGGCGTGGTCTCGGCTATGACCCTGCCAAAACTGACTCGCAAGCTGGAGAAATTCCGCGGTGGCGGTATGAGCGGTGCGGCGTCGGTCGACTTCGGTCTGGACGACGATGCGCTGGTGGTCGAATGGACCATGGGCGGCATCGATGAGCTGGTGCTGAAACAATGGGGCCGCGTCGATGCGGTACCACTGCGCTTCACTGGCTCTTTCCAGCGCGATGACACCGGCGAAGTATCGGCGCTCGAAGTGGTCATGCGCGGTCGCCACAAAGAAATCGACAGCGGCGACTTCAAGCAAGGTGAAGACACCGAGACCAAGGTTTCTACCGACTGTACCTACTTCAAGCTGAGCATCGATGGCAAAGAGCTGATCGAGATCGATACCGTCAACATGATCGAAAAAGTTGACGGTGTGGATCTGCTGGCGGCCCACCGCCGCGCTATCGGTCTGTAATTTATCACTTCAATGGCCAGCCGCAGTGCTGGCCCTGTTTCCCCTGACAATCATTGGATATCCCATGGAACTGAATACCTCCCCAGAAAACACCGTAATGCTGGAAACCCCGATCAAACGCGGCGACAGCGAGATCCGTGAAGTGCAGGTCACCAAACCGAACGCCGGCAGCCTGCGCGGCATCGGCCTGGCGGCACTGGCCAACGCCGACGTCGACGCCCTGATCACCATCCTGCCGCGCGTGACCTATCCAAACCTGACCAAAGAAGAGTGCGCGCGCCTGGAACTGCCGGACCTGATTGCGCTGGCCGGCCAGGTGATCGGTTTTTTGTCACCGAAATCGGCCGAGTAAACATCGACCCCGTTCTGACCGTGGACGACCTGATGGCGGACATCGCAGTGATTTTTCACTGGCCGCCATCGGAGATGAACGGCATGACGCTGACCGAGCTGATGGACTGGCGCTATAAGGCCCTTCAACGTAGTGGAGTAAAAACAGATGAGTAGCAGCGGCAGCAAAAAAACGTTGGCAAACGCGGACACCAGCATCCGCAACCAGCAAAAGCGGCTAAAAACAGAACAAAAAAACCAGGCTCAACTAACCCAATTACTGAAGATAAAAGCGGCGCAGGCCGACGTACTGATTGAGCTTGATGCGATTCAAAATACCCGTATGGCTTTGCCCGCGTTTTTATCTTCCCCCAAAGATATTGAAACGGCACAGCAGGCGAATCTCAATCACGTCGTGCAAAAGGCCCGTGGAGCCATTTTATCGCTCCAGCAAGGCCATCTGGAAAAACAGCTCCAGGGCAAAGGGATTGATACCGCCAATTTAACCGGCGCCCAGCAACGCTCACAAGAAAATTCAGAGACCGCCCAAAACCTTCTTAGCCGCCAACAACGCGCCCGCCAAAAACTGAGTCAGCAAAGACGCACAGAAGTGCTTGGTGATTTTCAAACCCGACAGAACGGAATTGGAAAGATTCACGATGTTGCTTCAAAGGGGTTGGGACTGGCAGGTACTGCCTTCAACACCGGTAAAGATTTGCTGGCACCGGGTATGAAGTTTGAACAGCAGATGTCCGGTGTGCAGGCACAGTTAGGATTAAACAAAGATGACCGCCGGTTAACAGCCCTGCGCCAGCAGGCAACCAGCAGGGTGTCCAAGGGACAGTCTCCGCAGGAGGTCGCTGAAACGCAATCCGCTTTGGCCGCCGCTGGCTACAACCCTAAGGAAGTTTTGGCTGCGGCCCCCGCAGCACTGAATCTGGCCAAGGCCAGCGGCAGCAGCATCGAGGAGGCAGTAAAAGCGCTATCGGGTATCCAGCAGGCCTTTCAGCTGCCGGCCGATCAGGCTGGAAATATCGCCGATATAATGGCCAAAGCCAGCAGCAGCTATCAGTGGAGCCTTGATGAGTTCGATAAAAAAATACGGACCGCCGCACCGGCAGCCCTCCAGAGTGGACAGGGCCTGGAGCAAACCGCCGCACAGTTGGCCCCACAAGGGCACAGCCTGGGGAGCGTTGATGGCGCTGCTCAGGCGATGGTCACCGTACGGGGGGATAACCTGGATGGCGATATCAAGAAACTGTTCGCCTCCTGGGACAGCATCCGTATCGACCTGTTCGATGGGCAAAACTCAGCCCTACGGCAGTTGACGCAAACCGCAACCGGCTGGCTGAACACTCTGGGCCAATGGTCAAAAGAAAACCCCGCGTTGGCCAATACCCTGATGACGGTAGCCATTGCCGTAACCGCACTGATTGGCGGCCTGTCAACCATAGGTACCTTTATCGTGCCGGCGCTGAGCGCCATTAATATGCTGATGGCCGGTGCGGGTCTACTGGGCACCGTATTCACTTCCGTTGGCGGCATGATAGCCGGAGTCTTTGCTGCCCTCAGCCTGCCCATTGTCGCCGTAGTCGCCGCGATCGTCGGAGGGGCCGCCTTAATCTATAAGTATTGGGAACCGATTAGCGCCTTTATCGGCGGAATCGCGGAAAGTTTCAGTACGGCAATGGGTCCTATTGGTGAGGCATTTTCTCCAGTGATTACAGCCTTCAACAGCGTCATGGACAAGTTAAAACCGGTCTATAACTGGTTTATGCAATTATTAACGCCGATAAAAAGCACTCAGGAAGAACTGAACACCGCAGCGGCTTACGGAAAAATACTGGGCGAATGGCTGGTTTGGGCATTCAGGCTGCCCGGCGATGCGCTTAACCAGTTGATTGGCTTAATCGGCAAGGCGCGAGGCATCATTGATTCGGCCATTGGATGGTTTAGCAATGAAAAAAGCGATCCAACCTCGGAAAAATATGACAGTAGCCTTTCCCCCAGCGGTGGTGTGCTGAGCTTGGGCAACGAAAACTATCGTGCCGTTCGCCCAACCGCTCCCCCTAACCTTTCGGATAACAGCGTACTGACCAATAACATCGCCATCAACGTACCGGAGGGAACGACCCGTGACGAAATGGAACGTGTCGTCCGTTCAGCCATGATGGACATCGAAAATACTCGCCGTAATCAGCACCTCAGCGCTTATGCGCAGGTATAAGGAGCCAGACTAATGATGCTAACACTGGGACTGTTCGTATTTATGTTACGCACCCTGCCCTACCAAACCATGAACCGTCAGCTAAGCTATCGCTGGCCGACAGGAAGTCGCGTCGGCCAAAGGCCAAGTGCTCAATTTTTGGGCGTGGATGGCGAAACTATCACCTTAAGCGGACAACTGTTGCCTGAGCTAACCGGTGGGCGGCTATCTTTACTGACGCTGCAAACCATGGCCGAACAAGGGCGTGCCTGGCCGCTTATTGAAGGCAGTGGCACCATTTACGGTATGTTCGTGATCGAGAAAATCACTCAGGACAGCAAAGAATTTTTCGCTAACGGCCAACCACGCCAAATTTCCTTCACCATCACATTAAAACGCGTGGATGAATCGCTGCATGCCATGTTCGGTGATTTGCGTCACCAGGCTGGCGACCTGTTAGCGAAAGCGCAAAAAGCGACGGGAATGTCATTATGATCGCCGATGTTTATCAGCCTATGGGGGCCAAGCCAGCCCCCGACTTTATCCTGACGCTGGCAGATAAGGATATTACCAACGATATCCGTCAGCGGCTGATCTCGTTAAACATGGTAGATAATGGCGGCCTGAGTGCCGATCAATTGAACATTAACCTGGACGACAGCGATGGCCTGATGTCCCTGCCCAGCCGGGGGGCCATTCTGGAGTTGTTTCTTGGCTGGAATAACTCGGCGCTGGTAGGCCAGGGCAAGTTTATTGTCGATACTATCATCCACTCTGGCGCTCCAGATCTCATCTCAATCACAGCCCGTAGCGTTGATTTTCGCGGCTCGCTGAACGAATCCCGCAGCGAGTCTTATTCAGACAAGACCTTTGGCGAAATCGTGCAACAAATTTCAACGCGTAATGGGCTGAACGCCCCCTATTTGAGCGATGAGTTGGCCGCAATAAAGATTGCGCATATCGACCAAACCAATGAGACCGATGTTCAATTTCTTTCCCGGTTGGCCTTGGCAAATAGTGCACGAGTGACTATCAAATACCAGCGCCTGCAGTTTATCAAACCCGGGTTTGGTCGTAGCCCGCTTGGCGAGCCAAACCCTATTAAAACACTGACCCGCAGTGACGGCGACACTCACCGTTTTGAACTGAAAGATCGCGGCGGTTACACCGGTGTCAGCGCCAGTTGGCTGAATACCGAACATCCGGAGCAAGCCAACAGCAGCGTACAAGTAGAACGGGAAATCCCGCAGGCAAACGCCAGCACATCCCGGCATCCTGCCGCCAAATTCGCTGACAAAACAGCTACCGCTCCACAGCAAACCAGTAGCTATATGGTCGGTAAAGAAAAGCAGGTCTGCCACATTGCAAAAATCTATCGTGATAAAGAAACCGCCATGCGGGCTGCTCAGTCACTGTTTGAACAATTACAAAGAGGGATCGCAACCTTCAGTATCAGCCTGGCCACCGGGCAGCCAGATCTGTTCCCTGAGACCCCCATCCGAGTTTATGGTTTTAAGGAGGCTATCGATCAGCAGCTGTGGGTGGTTAATAAGATCACCCATACCTTAAGCAACAGTGGCTTCTTCAGTAATCTGGAACTTAACGTCTACATCGAGGGTGTTGAGATCACTACCAAAGAAAACTAATCTCGATTTCGACAATCAAGCTTGCTTTTGCAAGTTATTGGGCTATTATAAGTCATATAACTTGATGCAGTCGAAAGAGGGATTCAACTATGATGCACTGTCCACTTTGCGGTAGCGTGGCCCATACTCGTTCCAGCCGTTACCTGAGTGAAGCGACCAAAGAGCGCTATCACCAATGCCAGAACATTAACTGTAGCTGCACCTTCGCCACGCACGAGTCCGTCGCTCGGGTGATTGTAAAGCCTGGCGATATTATTCCGGCTCAGCCGCACCCGGAAAAAGCCAAGCCGCGCGCCGCCGCGCTGTAATGCAAAGAGCCTGCCACCGCAGGCTTTTTTATGCCTGTCGTAACTTACTTTTACAAGAATCAAATCTTGCAAATACGACCATTGGATTTTAAGCATAAAAAAAGGGGTCGGCATATTGCCAACCCCTTCATAGTTATTAACTTTTGGATGCAGCGTTAGCCGACGCGGTTCAGACGCTCTTTGATACGAGCAGACTTACCAGTACGCTCACGCAGATAGTACAGTTTGGCTTTACGAACGGCACCACGACGTTTAACAGCAATGCTGTCAATTACTGGTGAGTGAGTCTGGAATACACGCTCAACACCTTCGCCGTTGGAAATCTTACGAACAGTGAATGCAGAGTGCAGACCGCGGTTACGGATAGCGATAACCACGCCCTCGAATGCCTGCAGACGTTTTTTGCTACCTTCAACGACCCATACCTTCACTTCCACGGAATCACCCGGACGGAATGCAGGTACGTCTTGCTTCATCTGCTCTTGTTCAATTTGCTTAATAATGTTGCTCATAATATGTCTCTTACCCTAGGTAAACTGATATATCGGTCCCGTCGAGCCAATTGCTCAGACGTTCCCTTCATAGTCCTGCTACTTGGTCTGATGTTCCCGTTGGAACTCAGCCAGCAACACCGCTTGCTCGTCAGTCAGAGCTAGGCTTTCCAGAAGTTCAGGTCTTCTAAGCCAGGTACGGCCCAGCGACTGCTTTAAGCGCCAGCGACGTATCTCGGCATGGTTGCCCGACAGTAGAACTGGCGGAACCTCCATCCCTTCCAACACCTCAGGACGGGTATAGTGCGGGCAGTCCAGCAATCCATCGGCAAAAGAATCTTCTTCTGCTGAAGCCTGATGGCCCAGCACACCCGGTATAAAGCGGGCAACTGAATCGATCAGGGTCATTGCCGGCAGTTCCCCGCCGCTGAGAACGTAATCGCCGATTGACCATTCTTCATCAATTTCGGTTTGGATTACGCGCTCGTCTACCCCTTCATAACGACCGCACACCAGAATCATCTTCGGGTTGGCCGCCAGTTCGCACACGCCGGTTTGATCCAGCTTGCGCCCCTGAGGTGACAGATAAATCACCTTTGCTCCCTCGCCTGCCGCTGCTTTTGCTGCATGAATGGCTTCCCGCAAGGGTTGCACCATCATCAACATTCCCGGGCCGCCGCCATAAGGGCGCTCGTCCACGGTACGATGCCGGTCGTAGGTGAAGTCACGTGGACTCCAACACTGCACGCTCAGCAGGCCATTTTTTACTGCCCGGCCAGTCACCCCGTAATCGGTGATCGCGCGGAACATCTCAGGAAACAGGCTTACAATACCAATGAACACAAGCCAATCCCCATACTGTCATTCCACTTGTTTCGACCGTTTAATTCGGAGGTCAAAAACCAGGATCCCAATCTGCTTCAATCACGCGAGCAGTGAGATCGACTTTCTTGATAACCTGCCCATGAAGAAACGGGACCAACCGCTCCTTCATGCCGAATGCATCTTTCAGGTTAGCTTTAACAACCAACACATCGTTCGAACCGGTTTCCATCATATCGATGACTTTACCCAGTTCGTAGCCGGTGGTTGTGACTACCTGGCAGCCCATAAGGTCTTTCCAGTAGTAATCATCACCCACCAACTCAGGAAGTTGTTCCGAATCCACCAGGATCTCGCGATTGGTCAGTAGATTCGCAGCATCCCGATCGTCAACGCCTTTGACTTTGATGATCAGGTCCTGACTGTGGCGCTTCCAGTCTTCCAACTCGACAAGCTGCCATTGACCCGCCTGCTGGATAAACCACGGCTGATAGTCAAAAATGCTTTCGGCGTTCTCGGTGGATGAAAATACTCTGAGCCAACCACGGATGCCGTAAGTAGACCCCATTTTACCGAGTACAATCGGCTGCTTAGGTGCTACCGGTTTGAGTTGCTTGCTCATTGCCACCACCGCGACAGATTAAGCTGCTTTCTTAGCGTCTTTGATCAGCGCGTGAACGCGATCAGAAACAGTTGCACCCAGGCCGACCCAATGTTCGATGCGGTCCAGGTCCAGACGCAGTGCTTCAGCCTGACCAGATGCGATCGGGTTGAAGAAGCCTACGCGCTCGATGAAACGACCATCACGAGCATTGCGGCTGTCGGTCACTACTACTTGATAGAACGGACGCTTTTTTGCGCCGCCACGTGCCAAACGAATTGTTACCATAACATCCTCTTTAGTTAATAAAACAGCCGGGCCCCATTGAGGGAACGGGGCCCGGTTGCAATATAAAAAGCCCGAAAATTTTACTCATTTTGGCGCAAAAAGCAATCGAAAGCGTAGATCGTCGTCAACTACTTTTTATAGCCAGTAATATTTCGGGCGGTTTTCACCGCGAACGGCAAATGCTTAAACGCGCTCACCCCAGAGGGCAAGCGGCTGTCAGCGGCCTGGGAAGCCCGGCGGCATCATACCTTTCATGCCGCGCATCATCTTCGCCATTCCGCCTTTCTTCATCTTTTTCATCATGCGTTGCATATCGTCGAACTGCTTTAACAAACGGTTAACATCCTGCACCTGCATGCCGGAACCTACCGCAATACGACGCTTACGCGAACCTTTGATAATTTCCGGCTTGGCGCGCTCTTTCAGCGTCATCGAATTGATCATCGCCTCCATACGCACCAAAACCTTGTCGTCCATCTGCGATTTCACATTGTCCGGCAGTTGGCCGGCACCGGGCAGTTTACTCAGCATGTTGGCCATGCCGCCCATGTTACGCATCTGCTTCAGCTGCTCCAGGAAGTCGGTCAGATCGAAACCGTCACCTTTCTTCAGCTTGTTAGCCAGTTTTTCCGCCTGTTCGCGGTCAACTTTGCTTTCGATATCCTCGATCAGCGACAGCACGTCGCCCATGCCGAGAATACGCGATGCTACGCGGTCCGGATGGAATGGCTCCAGCGCTTCGGTTTTCTCGCCGACACCGAGGAACTTGATCGGCTTGCCGGTAATGTGACGGATGGATAACGCAGCACCGCCGCGCGCATCACCGTCAACTTTGGTCAGCACCACACCGGTCAGCGGCAGCGCTTCGTTAAAGGCCTTGGCGGTGTTGGCCGCATCCTGGCCGGTCATGGCGTCGACCACAAACAGGGTTTCCACCGGCTTAATCGCCGCGTGCACCTGCTTGATCTCGTCCATCATCGCTTCATCAACGTGCAAACGGCCGGCGGTATCGACGATCAGAACATCGTAGAACTTCAGCTTGGCCTGTTGCAGCGCACGGTTAACGATATCGATCGGCTTTTCTTTAACATCGGACGGGAAAAAGTCGATGCCGACACTCTCCGCCAACGTTTCCAACTGTTTGATCGCCGCTGGGCGATAAACGTCGGCAGAAACCACCAACACTTTTTTCTTCTGTTTTTCTTTCAGGAACTTGCCGAGCTTGGCGACGCTGGTGGTTTTACCGGCGCCCTGCAGGCCCGCCATCAGCACCACGGCCGGCGGTTGCGCCGCCAGGTTCAGCTCGGTGTTCACTTCGCCCATCGCGGCAATCAGCTCGTTCTTGACGATTTTGACGAACTCTTGCCCCGGCGTCAGGCTTTTGTTGACTTCATGACCTACCGCGCTCTCTTTTACGCGGTTGATAAAGTCCCGCACCACCGGCAGCGCAACGTCCGCTTCCAGCAATGCCATACGCACTTCACGCAGGGTTTCTTTGATATTTTCTTCGGTCAGCCGCCCACGGCCGCTGATATTGCGCAGGGTGCGCGACAAACGATCGGTTAAATTTTCAAACATCGTCTCTTGCTCAACGTGTAATAACAGGCCGCTCTGGCGACATAATTACGGCGATGATAACACGAAGCGAAAAGGATCTCTGCCTCAGCGTTGGAGATCGGTTGGAGTGGGACGCGCTCGACGCTATACTGACAATCCCATTCACCACGCCGAAGCAAAATTAAACGCTATGCCAGTTTTCTCCATTGTGGCTTTGATCGCCTACCTGCTCAGCCTTGGACTGATTATTCCCAGCTTGTTGCGGAAGAATAGCGCATACCGTCGGCTTGCTCTCGTCTCAGCAGTGGTGGCGCTGGTTTGCCACGCCATCGCACTGCAGCAACGTATTTTTGATGTCAGCGCCGGGCAAAACCTCAGCTTGCTGAACATCGGCTCGATAGTCAGCCTGATCATCTGTTCGGTCATGACCTTCGTTGCTTCACGTGACCGCGGCTGGTTCCTGCTGCCCATTGTTTACAGCTTCGCGATGATCAATCTGGCCTTCGCCAGCTTTATGCCAGGTGAATTTATTACCCATCTGGAAGCCAGCCCGGAACTGATGGTGCACATTGGCCTGGCGCTGTTTTCCTACGCCACGCTGATTATTGCCGCGCTGTATGCGCTGCAACTGGCCTGGCTGGACTACCTGCTGAAAAACAAAAAGCTGTCGTTCAGCGCCGACATGCCGCCGTTAATGAGCATCGAACGTAAAATGTTCCACATCACCCAGATCGGTGTCGTGCTGCTCACGCTCACGTTGTGCACCGGCCTGCTGTATATGGATAACCTGTTCAGCAAAGAAAACGTGCACAAAGCCGTCCTGTCGATCATGGCATGGTTTGTCTATATCGTTCTGTTGTGGGGCCATTACCATGAAGGCTGGCGTGGCCGCCGTGTCGTGTGGTTCAGCTTTGCCGGCGCCTTTCTGCTGACGCTGGCCTACTTCGGCAGCCGTCTGATCCAGCAAGTGATGGTTCGCTAAGCCCTCAGGCTATCTTTCTCCATACATAAGGAATACCGCGTTGGAGCACGTTTCGACAGGAACCCTGATCATTGTCCTGGTGGTTATGATCGTGGTTTCCGCTTACTTTTCAGCATCCGAAACCGGCATGATGACGCTAAACCGCTATCGTCTCCGTCATCTTTCCAAGCAGGGCAACCGCTCTGCCCGCCGGGTCGAGAAGCTACTGAAAAAACCGGATCGGTTGATTGGCCTGGTGCTGATCGGCAATAACCTGGTCAACATTCTGGCCTCAGCGCTGGCAACTATCGTCGGTATGCGTCTGTATGGCGATCTCGGCGTAGCTATCGCCACCGGTATCCTGACGTTTGCCGTGCTGTTGTTCGCCGAAGTGCTGCCGAAAACCTTCGCCGCGCTTTATCCAGAGCGCATCGCATTCCCCAGCAGCGTTCTGCTGGCACCGCTGCAGAAGGTCATGTTCCCGCTGGTATGGCTGCTCAACGGTATCACCACGCTGATCTTACGCCTGTTTGGCATCCATACCGACGTGCGCGTCAGCGACGCCGTCAGCAAAGACGAGTTACGCACTATCGTTAATGAATCCCACTCGCAGATTTCTCGTCGCAATCAGGACATGCTGATTTCAGTACTGGATCTGGAGAAGGTGACGGTCGACGACATCATGGTGCCCCGCAACGAGATCGTCGGCATTGATGTAAACGATGACTGGAAGTCGATCATGCGTCAGCTTACCCACTCACCGCACGGCCGCATCGTGCTGTACCGCGGGTCGCTGGATGATGCTATCGGCATGCTGCGGGTGCGTGAAGCCTACCGCCTGATGACCGAGAAAAAAGAGTTCAACAAAGAGAACCTGTTGCGCGCCGCCGACGAGATTTACTACGTGCCGGAAGGCACGCCGCTGAACGTCCAACTGGTGAAATTTCAGCGCAACAAAGAGAAAGTCAGCATCGTGGTGGACGAATACGGTGATATTCAGGGGCTGGTGACGGTCGAAGATATCCTGGAAGAGATCGTCGGTGATTTCACTACCTCGATGTCGCCAACGCTGGCGGAAGAGGTCAATCCGCAGAGCGATGGCTCGGTCCTGATCGACGGCACCGCCAACGTGCGCGAGTTGAACAAGGCATTCAACTGGACACTGCCGGCCACCGATGCACGAACCATTAACGGCATGCTGTTGGAAGAGCTGGAAGAGATCCCTGAGATTGGCACCCGGGTTCGGGTAGGCCATTACGACGTTGATATCCTCGACGTGCAGGACAATATGATCAAACAGGTGCGGGTCACGCCAATAAAATCGCTGCAATCCAGCGTCCAGCAACACTGACCGCCCGCCAGAAAGGAAAAAAGACGCGAACATCGCGTCTTTTTTTATCGCTGTAGCCAGGTGACGAACTAGATGTGCAGTTCCTGCAATTTCTCTTTCGGCAACGCCAGCTCTTCGTTGTGGTTCACTACCACGTCATGATCAAGAATGTGCTTGGCGATTTCCTGTGCTTCTTCCAGCGAGTGCATGTGGTAAGTCCCGCACTGGAACTCATTCAGCTCAGGAATTTTGCGCTGATCGGTCACTTTCAGCACGTCACTCATCGCGGCTTTCCAGGCATCGGCAACACGCTGCTCTTCCGGCACGCCAATCAGGCTCATGTAGAAGCCGGTACGGCATCCCATTGGGGAGATATCGATAATCTCAACGCCCTGGCCATTCAGATGGTCACGCATAAAGCCGGCAAACAGGTGTTCCAGCGTATGAATGCCGCGTTCAGGCATCACTTCCAGATTCGGACGGCAGAAGCGCAGATCGAATACGGTGATGGTATCGCCATGAGGAGTTTTCATGGTTTTCGCAACGCGGACAGCCGGGGCTGCCATGCGGGTATGGTCTACGGTGAAGCTATCCAGCAGTGGCATTTCGTTACCTCCTCGTAAAAGTGTATTTATTTCGAAACTTTTTTATCTATCCAGGAAACCTTTTCCAACTCAGCGAGTCTGAATATGTGAAAGACGCGCATTTGTTATCATCATCCCTGTCATCAGAGATGCATATTTGGCCACATTGATGTGGCCTTTTTCTTTTTCAGCTCCCGCCATGTTGCTTCAGGAACTCTTCAAAGCTTAGCGTATCACTGGCTTCTATGTTGCGTTGACGCTGCCATGAGGCTTCCTGCTCCTTCGCCAGTTCGGCTTCAGTCAGGATTTCCAACGGCTCTTCCATCAGCATCTGACGGTATTGCTCAGCCAGTTGCAGGCCTACACGACCGGTCCCCTCTTCCTTCATCGCTTTCAGAATACGGGCAGAGAATGTCAGTTCCGGATCGTCAAATGCCGCGACCAGTTCGTCACACACCTGCTGGTACTGGCGATCGCCGGCTTCACTATCCAACACTTCCGCCACGCGGCGCAAATCGTCAAACAGCGCTTTGCCTACTTTTGCCAACGGCTCACGGCTGTCATCACAACCGATGCCAATGGTCTGACCCGGTTTACGCCCTTCGAGGATCACCCGGTTCCAGTTTTTGCGCGTACACAGCAATTCATCGCTGCTCATCTCCGGCGCATCGGCCAGTACACACCACACCAGGAACAGGTCCAGGAAACGCGCCTGCACCGCATCTACGCCGATTGGCGAGAACGGGTTGATATCCAGCGAGCGAACTTCAATGTATTCGATACCGCCCCGTAGCAGCGCATCTGACGGTGTCTCACCACTTTTAGTCACACGCTTCGGCCGGATCGGCGCATAGAGTTCGTTTTCGATCTGCAGTACGTTACTGTTCAACTGCAGATGGCGGTCACCGTCTTTCACACCTAACTTGGCAAACTCTTCTGAAGGCGTGACAATCGCCCGCTTCAGGCCTTCAACATAGCTTTGCAGATCGTTGAAGGTGATGCCCAGATTACTTTGCGATTTATTGGTGTAACCCAGATCGCTCAAGCGTAGTGAAGTGGCATACGGCAGATAGCACATACCCTGTTCGGTACGCTCAAACGGCAACGCAGTTTCACGCCCTTTCAGGAACGAAGAACAGATCGCCGGCGATGCGCCGAACAGATACGGGATCACCCAGCCAAAACGATAATAGTTACGGATCAGACGGAAGTAGCCCGCTGAAATCTGCTCCTTACCGCTTTCGGCATCTTTAACACCAGCCCATGCTTGCCAGAATTCCAGCGGCAGGGAGAAATTGTAGTGCACGCCGGAAATGGTCTGCATCAGCGCGCCATAGCGGTTCTTCAACCCCTCACGGTACAACGTCTTCATGCGGCCAATATTCGACGAGCCGAACTGCGCCAGTTCAATGTCCTGCTCGGCTTCAATAAAGCACGGCATACTGAGCGGCCACATGCGCTCCTCGCCCAGATTACGCGCTACGTGACGATGAATATCACGCAAAAACGTCAGTAGGTGATCGAGGTTGTCGTCAACCGGCGTAATAAACTCTAACAGCGCCTCGGCAAAGTCTGTGGTTATCCAGTGGTGCGTTAATGCCGCCCCCAACTTCTCCGGATGTCCGGTTGTTGCAAGCTTTCCGTCTTCGGTGACACGCAGCGTTTCACGCTCAATGCCGCGACGAATGCCTTTTAATGCATGGGGATGGGCTTCCAACCAAGAAAGCGCCTGGGATACGTCCGGGATCAAATTGACCTCCCGCTTCTAAAAACAAGAACTCGTAAGCATACTGAATCTGCACCCGAGAGAATATTGAGTTATATTCACGTCGTTAATGCCACCAGGCCATTCCCTGTAACGTTATCATAGTCAAAATGATGTAACGCAGCGCCTTTCCGATACACAGAAACAGCGCGACAGGGCCCCAGGGCATGCGCAGCCAGCCTGCCAACACGCACAACAAATCGCCCACCACCGGCACCCAACTGAGCAACAGCGCAGCCGGGCCAAAGCGTTGCATCCACCCCAGTGCTGTATCCAGCCCTCGCTGTGGTTTCAACGCCGGTAACAGGCGCCCGATAATGACATTGGTCAGCCCACCAAGCGTATTGCCCAACGTCGCGGCCAGCACCAGCAATTCCGGTGAGACACGACTGTTGGTCAGCAAGGCGACCAAAATAATTTCTGAATTTCCCGGCAACAACGTCGCACTGAGAAAGCTGCCGCCGAATAACGACATCACGGCCAGCGTACTACTCACAGCGTGCGGACATCTACCACAGCCATATTGGCGCTTTTCGCCGCCTGGATGCCGAAATCTGCGTCCTCAAACACCACACATTTCTCTGGCGGTACGCCAATCAGTTCGGCGCAACGCAGGAAGGTGTCCGGCTCCGGCTTGTGACGCTGCACGTCGTCAGCACCCACGATCGCATCAAAGCAGTGGAACAGGCCCAGATGACGCAGCAGGGTTTCGGCCATACGATGCTCACTGCCGGTACCCACTGCCATCGGGCGGCGGCCATGGTAGGCTTTCACCACCTCGATCAATGGCAAGGGCTGTACGCTGTCCAGCAGCATTGCTTCTACCGCACGGGTTTTCTCTGCAGCCAGATGGTGAGGATCAAGATCAGCCTGATGGCTGGCAATAATCGCCTGGGCAATGCGCCAGGTCGGAGAACCGCTCAACGCCATCACCGCTGGCTCATCAAACGTCATACCGTAACGGGACAACACTTCACGCCACGCCTTACGGTGCGTCGGCTCAGTATCGAGAATGGTGCCGTCCATGTCGAAAATAAGACCCTGATAGCGGTCGTACATCGTTACTCCATGAGCGTTGTGGAAAGAAAACTACTTTAGCGTAAAGCCGGAAGGTTGTCGCTGATCGCGTAATAGCGGAATGTGCTGTGCGCAAGAGTAAAGATGGTGGGATTACAGTAGCGTATCGCCGAATGCCAGAAAGCGAAAAACCCGCCAAGGCGGGTTTTTCTTAGATGGTGCATCCAGGAGGATTACTCAGCGTAAACGCTTCGCCCTGCGGGCCGTTGCTAAAGCAACGTTATCCTTCTTCGTGCTACCTTCCAGTTCGTAGCTATCTGAAAGCGAAGACTTAGAGATAAGTACTTTTCAATATGGTGCATCCAGGAGGATTCGAACCTCCGACCGCTCGGTTCGTAGCCGAGTACTCTATCCAGCTGAGCTATGGATGCATGACTATTTTTGGTTTGTCTGCTTGAAGAAACAAGTTTGACAGAAAGAATGGTGCATCCAGGAGGATTACTCAGCGTAAACGCTTCGCCCTGTGGGCCGTTGCTGAAGCAACGTTATCCTCCTTTGAGCTACCTTCTAGCTCGCATCTATCTGAAAGTGAAGACTTAGAGATAAGCGCTTTTAAATATGGTGCATCCAGGAGGATTCGAACCTCCGACCGCTCGGTTCGTAGCCGAGTACTCTATCCAGCTGAGCTATGGATGCACAGGAATTCTTTTTTGATACCGTATGGTACGTTGTTACTACCCCACCATACTGCAAAATATGGTGCATCCAGGAGGATTCGAACCTCCGACCGCTCGGTTCGTAGCCGAGTACTCTATCCAGCTGAGCTATGGATGCAAATGGCGGTGAGGCGGGGATTCGAACCCCGGATGCAGCTTTTGACCGCATACTCCCTTAGCAGGGGAGCGCCTTCAGCCTCTCGGCCACCTCACCATACGCTTCTTGCGAATTGTGCCTAACTTGCTTTAGAGAAGCTCATCGGCACTGCGTGGCGCACATATTACTTTCTCCGACTTTTAAGTCAAACAATTTTTCCCATCTCATGCGTGTTTGCACAATTCACGCTCAACATGGGCGATTTCAAGTCAAAAAGAGTGTTTTATCAACAGGCAATAACAGTGAATTAGCAAACAAAGCGAAAGAAGCGGCAGAAAGATTTTGCAGGGGAAGTCTGGGAAAGGTCGGTGGCGGGCACAAAAAAGCGCAGTAGCGTCTCGCTGAGCAACGAGACGCTGCTTCGAAATCAGAAAGTCGTCTGTTGAGACTTCTCGGCCTGAATGCGCTGATAGATTTCTTCGCGGTGAACTGACACCTCTTTAGGGGCATTCACACCAATACGAACCTGGTTGCCTTTGACCCCTAACACTGTGACAGTGACCTCATCGCCAATCATGAGGGTTTCACCAACTCGACGAGTCAGAATTAACATTCTTTGCTCCTTGAAAGATTAAAAGAGTCGGGTCTCTCAGTTTCCCCGTCAGTATCCATCATATGCTGCGAAAACGTAAGTCATGTAACCCACAATAAATGTAAGCAGACTTGGTCTCACCTCAGATAATGATAAGTTTAGCCGACCTGAAAAACTTTGTTCCCGTAATTGTAACCAAATTGTGTTAGCACAGTTTAAAAACGCCATAATCAGTAATGAGTTATGGCGTTTGTAAGTGCTATTTATTTATATTCACAGTTTCGAGGCCACCCAGGCTTCTACGCTGTCTAATGCCGCTGGCAGGGCGCTGACATCAGTCCCCCCGGCCTGCGCCATATCAGGGCGTCCGCCCCCTTTGCCGCCAACCTGCTGCGCCACGTTACCGATCAGCTCGCCGGCTTTCACCCGGTCGGTCAAATCTTTGGTCACGCCGGCAATCAGGCTCACCTTATCATCGGCCGTGGTGGCCAGCACGATAATCGCAGAACCCAGTTGATTTTTCAGGTCATCAACCATGGTTCGCAGCATTTTGGCCTCAACATTATCCAACTGGCTGACCAACAGCTGTACGCCGTTAACCATTTTCGCCTTGCTGGACAATGAAGCGCTTTCTTGCGCCGCCTGCTGGTCCTTCAACTGCTGCAGCTCTTTTTCCAAGGCACGGGTACGATCGAGCACCGCTCGCACTTTGTCCGTCAGGTTATTGCTGTCACCCTTAACCAGATGAGCAACGTCCTGTAACAGATCGTTTTGCTGATGCAAGGTAGCAATCGCCCCTTCACCGGTTACCGCTTCAATACGGCGGATACCGGCGGCGGTGCCAGACTCACTCAGAATGCGGAACAGACCGATATCGCCGGTACGGCTGGCATGGGTGCCGCCACACAGCTCGGTCGAGAAGTCGCCCATGGTCAGTACGCGCACGTTGTCGTCGTACTTCTCACCGAACAGCGCCATAGCGCCCTTCTCTTTGGCATCATCCAACGCCATGACCTCGGTTTGCACCGGCAGGTTACGACGTATCTGCTGGTTTACCAAGTCTTCCACAATGCGAATTTGCTCCGGCTTCATCGCTTCAAAATGCGAGAAGTCAAAACGCAGGTATTTATCGTTAACCAACGAGCCTTTCTGCGCCACGTGCTCGCCCAGCGTCTGACGCAGTGCAGCGTGCAGCAGGTGGGTCGCGGAGTGGTTCAGACGAATGCGGTTGCGGCGAACAGTGTCGATTTGCGCATCAACGCGGTCATTCACTTTCAGCGAACCCTGAGACAACTTGCCCTGATGGCCGATAGCCTGACCGTATTTCTGGGTATCGCTCACCACAAAATCAGCGCCGGCGGCTTTCAGCACGCCTTTATCGCCGACCTGGCCACCGGACTCACCGTAGAATGGGGTCTCGTCCAGTACCACCACGGCTTCTTCACCGGCGTGGATCTCGTCCACAGGTTGACCATCACGGAACAGCGCGGTCACGGTGGACTGCTGTTGTTCATGGTCATAGCCGCTGAATTGGCTGGCACCATCAACACGGATCATGCTGTTGTAGTCTGCGCCGAAACCGCTGGACTCACGCGCACGACGGCGCTGGGCTTCCATGGCCTGTTCGAAACCGGCTTCATCCACTTTCAGGCCACGTTCACGACACACGTCTGCCGTCAGATCGACCGGGAAACCGTAGGTGTCATACAGTCGGAATGCAGTTTCACCATCCAGGGTATCGCCCTGCAAGTTGGCCAGTTCTTCATCCAGCAGCGTCAAACCACGCTCCAGGGTACGGGCAAACTGATCTTCTTCGGTTTTCAGCACTTGCTCAACCAGTGACTGCTGGCGCTTCAGCTCATCGGCTGCCGGCCCCATCACTTCGATCAATGGTGCGACCAGCTTGTAGAAGAAGGTGTCTTTCGCACCCAGCATGTTGCCATGACGAACCGCGCGGCGAATGATGCGACGCAGCACATAACCACGGCCTTCGTTTGACGGTGTCACACCGTCTGACACCAGGAAGGCGCAAGAACGGATATGGTCGGCAATAACGCGCAGGGATTTGTTATCCAAATCTGTGGCGCCGGTCACCTTGGCCACCGCGGCAATCAGCTTGCTGAACAGGTCGATTTCATAGTTGGAGTTCACATGCTGCAAGACTGCGGCAATACGCTCCAGGCCCATACCGGTATCTACCGAAGGTTTTGGCAGTGGCAGCATGGTACCGTCGGATTGACGGTTGAACTGCATGAATACGAGGTTCCAGATCTCAATGTAACGATCGCCGTCTTCTTCCGGGCTGCCCGGTGGGCCACCCCAGATATGATCGCCGTGATCGTAGAAAATCTCGGTGCACGGGCCACATGGGCCGGTATCGCCCATCTGCCAGAAGTTGTCGGAAGCAAAGGCACCGCCTTTATTGTCGCCAATGCGGATAATACGCTCTGCCGGTACGCCAATTTGCTTCTGCCAGATGTCGAAGGCTTCGTCATCGGTTTCATAGACGGTCACCCACAGCCGGTCTTTCGGCAGGTTAAACCAGTTTTCACCGGTCAACAGTTCCCACGCGTAGCTGATGGCATCGTGTTTGAAGTAGTCGCCGAAGCTGAAGTTACCCAGCATTTCGAAGAAGGTGTGGTGACGTGCGGTATAACCGACGTTTTCCAGATCGTTATGCTTGCCGCCCGCACGTACGCAACGCTGTGAGGTAGTGGCTCGGGAATAGGCGCGCTTGTCCAGCCCCAGGAAAACATCTTTAAATTGGTTCATGCCGGCATTGGTAAACAACAATGTCGGATCATTGTCAGGCACCAGGGAGCTGCTTGCTACAACCTGATGGCCCTTACTATGAAAGAAATCGAGAAACGCTTGACGGATCTCAGCGGTGCTCTTGCTCATAATTTTCCCGGAAAGGCTAGAATAACGACACGTGAGCAAGATACGCGACATCCTGACGATGCATCTAACTCACGAACAAAAAGTGGGGATAAGATAAATTTTCTTCAGAGGGAAGTAAAACCCCGTGTGCGTTCATTGCGCAAAATCACGGAAAATTGACTGAATTTCTTCCTGGAAAAAGCCACGATAGAGCAGATAACGCTGCACTTTGGCTTTTTCTTTCCAGTCCGTAGGCAATGAGTCGCCAAATTTACGCTGTGCCACCTGTTTGGCCTGTTCACACCAGTCAATCTCACAGTCCGCCAACGCTGCCTGCGTCAGCTCTTTATCCACGCCTTTTTGCATCAGTTCAGAGCGGATGCGCTGCGCACCATAGCCTTTACGGCTGCGGCTACCGATGTAGCTGCGGGCAAAGCGCTCATCGTCCAGCCAGTTATGCTGGTAGCAATAGGCAATCACCTGCTCGATAACGGCAGGATCGATGGGTTCTTCAGGGGGCGGAGCAGAGGACGAGGGAGTTTTGGTGCCAAATCTGGCTTTCGCCATAAATGGCTGCGCCGCAAGTTTGCGGCGCAGTTCAGCTTCACTATGATCGCGTTGCGACAGCAGGCGCATGGCGCGGCTTAGCAAATCATTCATTATTCAAGCCTGATTAATTAACGTTCGTGAACCCTCAATGGTGCTCACGAACGTCAGCAGCGATTAAAACTCTTCGCTGGTTTCAGCTTCATCATCGAAGCCTTCGTTGGTGGCAGCGACCAGTTCGCCGTTGCTGTGCAGCAGCAGTTCACGCAGTCGTTTATCCAACTCAGCAGCCACCGCCGGGTTTTCTTTCAGGAAGTTACAGGCGTTTGCCTTACCCTGACCGATTTTGTCGCCGTTGTAGCTGTACCAGGCGCCGGCTTTCTCGATCATCTTGTGCTTAACGCCCAGATCAACCAGTTCACCGCGGCTGTTGATACCTTCACCGTACAGGATTTGGAACTCGGCCTGCTTGAACGGCGCAGCGATTTTGTTTTTTACCACTTTTACGCGGGTTTCGCTGCCGACCACTTCATCGCCTTCTTTTACCGCGCCGATACGGCGGATATCCAGACGAACAGAAGCGTAGAATTTCAGTGCGTTACCGCCAGTGGTGGTTTCCGGGTTACCGAACATCACACCGATTTTCATACGGATCTGGTTGATGAAGATCAGCAGCGTGTTGGCGTTTTTCAGGTTACCCGCCAGCTTACGCATCGCCTGGCTCATCATACGCGCCGCCAGGCCCATATGTGAGTCACCGATTTCACCTTCGATTTCCGCTTTTGGCGTCAACGCCGCTACGGAGTCAACGATGATCACATCAACCGCGCCAGAGCGGGTTAAGGCATCACAGATTTCCAGCGCTTGCTCACCGGTGTCCGGCTGAGA
This sequence comes from Serratia sp. BW106, assembly GCF_002607755.1. NCBI lineage: Bacteria > Pseudomonadati > Pseudomonadota > Gammaproteobacteria > Enterobacterales > Yersiniaceae > Serratia > Serratia sp. BW106. The sequence continues at coordinate 41,827 of NZ_MCGS01000009.1, read as the reverse complement.
ACACAGCAGGTTGTCGATATCAACACCCAGCTTTTTCGCATAAATCGGATCCAGCGCGTGTTCGGCATCGATGAACGCACAGGTTTTACCCTGGCGCTGTGCCGAAGCGATAACCTGCAGCGTCAGGGTAGTTTTACCTGAAGACTCCGGGCCATAAATCTCAACGATACGGCCCATTGGCAGGCCGCCCGCACCCAGTGCGATATCCAGTGACAGTGAGCCGGTGGAGATCGTTTCTACGTCCATAGAACGGTCTTCACCCAGACGCATGATGGAGCCTTTGCCGAACTGTTTCTCAATCTGGCCCAGTGCCGCAGCTAGCGCCTTTTGCTTGTTCTCATCAATAGCCATTTTTGCTCCTTCGTTACGCAATGTCGGTGTTACCCCACACTGCCACTGATTGTATGTTGTGCAGGAAATGCCACTAATTATACTGTATGGTCATACAGTATCAAGCCTAATTTTACAAAAAATCATCAAGCGCGGTTTGCAGCGCAAAAATCGTCGCCTGAAGTCGCACTGCATCGCGATCGCCGCTAAATTGCTTCTTGTGCGCCACTACCCTTCCGGAGCGGTCGGCAAAGCCAAACCAAACGGTGCCCACCGGTTTTTCCGTACTCCCGCCGTCTGGCCCGGCAATGCCGCTCACCGACAGCGCCAGGCTGGCCCGTGCGGCGTGTAATGCCCCCTGAGCCATCTCACGCACCACCTCTTCGCTCACTGCGCCATGGGCTGTCAGGGTCGCTTCAGCCACGCCCAACAATTCATGTTTCGCCGTATTGCTGTAGGTGACAAAGCCACGGTCGAAATAGGCAGAACTCCCGGCAATGTCGGTGATGGCTTTGGCAATGCCGCCGCCAGTGCAGGACTCTGCGCAGGTGATCCACTGGCCGTTGGCCTTCAGTTTTTCGCCCACCGCAATGCTGAGTTTACGCAGTTGATTTTCACTCATAACCTCTCCTTAGCGAATCAGGTATATGCGCCCGATAGTAGCATTTATCAAGCTTGCCTGACGGCGTGATGACAGAAATACGCGGCGCTTCGCAGGCGAGGCGGTGTTAAGCGGCAAACCAAACTGCTAGTATCGAATGTAATGCTCGGGTTAACGGGCGGTGTTTTGCACGAGGGATCTCACCGGGTTGCGTTTGCCACCGGCAGGGTCAGCCCCAGGGCAAACCAGGATAAAAGATTAGGATGATAGAGTGAAAAAAACGTTAGGCGTCTTCTTTCCGTTGTATACCACCACCCTGCTGATGCTGCTGGGTTCAGGGTTGCTCACCACTTACGTCTCCCTGCGTTTAACCTCTATCCACGTGACCGGTGCGCTGATCGGCGCCATTATCGCCGCCAACTACATCGGCCTGGTGATCGGCGGCAAAGTCGGCCATTTTCTGATTGCCCGCGTCGGTCATATCCGCGCCTACGTTTCCTGCGCCGGTATTATCACCGCCGCGGTGTTGGGACATGGCCTGACGGAATATATTCCCGTGTGGGTGGTGCTGCGGCTGATTATCGGCATGTGCATGATGTGTCAATTCATGGTGCTGGAAAGCTGGCTGAACGATCAGGCGGAATCCAATCAGCGCGGAACGGTTTTCGGCTTTTATATGGCGGCCACCTATCTGGGTATGTCATTGGGTCAGGTGGTGTTAATGCTGCAAAGCAATCTCGGCATCACCACCCTGCTGGTGATCGCCCTGTGCTTTGCACTCTGCCTGGTACCTATCGCCCTCACCACCCGCACCAATGCACGCCATATGTCACCGGCTCCAATGGAGCTACGCTATTTTATCGGGGCCATTCCCAAGGTGCTGGCCACCACGCTGGTGATCGGCATGGTGGTGGGATCTTTCTATGGGCTGGCACCGGTATACGCGAGCCTGCAATCGCTGACTACTCAGCAGACCGGCTTGTTTATGGCGATAGCCATCTTCGCCGGGCTGGTAGCGCAGTTCCCGCTTAGTTGGCTGTCAGACCGCTACAACCGCACACTGCTGATGCGCATCAACGCCATTTTATTGATCGTCGCCGCCCTGCCGCTGGCGCTGGTGCCGCACATTGATTTTCCGGTGTTGCTGGTGGTGGGCTTTATCGTCAGCATGCTGCAGTTCACGCTGTATCCGCTGGTGGTCGCCCTGGCGAACGATTTGATTGAACCGGAACGACGCGTATCCCTGGCCGCCTGTTTGCTGATGGCCTTCGGCGTAGGTGCCAGTATCGGCCCATTGGCAGTCGGCTCGCTGATTGAGCCACTGGGCGGCAATATTCTGTATGCCTTCTTCTCGCTTTGCGGCCTGCTGCTGGTGGGCTTCAGTCGGACGGTCAAACAGGACGAATCGCAGTTTGTGCAGGATGCGCCCTTGCCGCATATTCCCCTGCCGGACAGCCTGACCAGTTCCCCGCTTTCTCCGGCGCTGAACCCAACCTTCGATGAACAGATCATCCATGACACCATGCCGCCACCGGAAGCGGCACCGGATCCGGTCGAGCCACAGACCAGTGAAACGTCGGGGGAAGAAGACGCAGAGACACCGGTCCCGCAGGGCGCCGATCCTGATGAGGATACCGGGCTGAAAAAGGCCCACTCGATGCTTTAAGCGGGCCATTTTTATGATGCTACGTCGGGGTCTTCACAGATCCAGGAAGGATCCCAGACGGTAGCCGCGCTCCGCAATCATGTTTTTAATGCCTGGCGATGTCAAAACATCCACTTCGGCCAGGCGCGGGTAGCAATACTTGCTCGCCAATATCGTTTTATCCAAAAACGCCGGGTGACACATCATCTCCACCGACTGGGCACCGCGTTGATCGGTGCGCTCAAGCACCTGTAAAAACAGCGCCTCGGATATCTCCTCACCATAAAAGCCCGCATCAAACCATTCGGTGCTGCGACCATAGCGCAGTGGAATGTCTTGCCGTGCAACTTCTTCGCGGCCGATGCGCAGCGGGATGGATTTGGTCTGGGCAAAGGCCTCCACCAGCGGAAAAATCTGCGGCAGCATGTGCACGTGATGGTGGCTGTCGATATGCGTCGGCGCTTTACCAAACACGGCCACGAATTTGTCGTATTGGCTCACCAACTCATCGTGGATTTCGTTCAGGTCCAACAGCGCAGATTCCGCGCGTTCCCATAACCACTTGCCCAGCTCCCCACGCTCGTTGACCAGCGACGGCATGGCGGTCAGGGGATGCCCGTGGGTCAGTACAAAGTGCAGGCCAATCTGCAGCCCGGGATAAAGCTGGCTGAGCCTGGCCGCATGGTGCACATCCGCGCTATTGACCATGGCCGTGGTCGAAGAAACAACCCCAGAGTGAAACGCCTCGATAACGCCGTAGTTCTGGCCCTTGCTCAGGCCAAAATCGTCGGCATTCACTATCAGTAACTTGTCCATTGTGGGCATCCATTTAACAAATTTTTGGCAAGGGAATACCGTCCGTCAGGTACGGCAATTCCCCTTCGCTTAAGCAAAGAAATTTATCGCATCAGGCTATTGGCGGCCTGAAAGGCATTCGGAATATCGGCGTTAATGCTTATCGGGAGCGGCCCTAAATAGGGCCGTAGAACTTTTTTCGGTAATTACCCGGCGTCACTTCAGTGAGTCTTTTAAAGTTTTTAATAAACAGGCTCACGTCACCATAGCCCGAGTCAAAGGCAATATCCGAGACCGAATAGTTGGTGACCTCAAGCTGGGTTTTGGCGAAGTTGATGCGGATTTCATTGATCACCTGCATCGGGGTTTTATGGTAATAACGCCGCATTGCCCGGGTCAGGTACTCCTGCGTTTTCCCCGACAGCTCTACCATATTAAGCAATGCCTTTTCACCAAACATCGCCTTATCATGCATCCCCGCCAGGGTGTTCTTCAGCCACTGAGGAATGTCATCCCCCTCGCCACTCTCTTCCTTATAATGACGAATGCGGCTGATGATATAAAAGGTCAGCGTTTCCAGAAACTCGGCAAAATCATCCTCACGAAACTGCGGTGAACTGACCACCGACTCGATATAAGCCAGGAACTCACTCTTCAGGCTATAGGCCTGAGAGGCGACAAAACAACGAGGTAACTGCTGCAAATAGTTCTCTTCAAAGAAAACCTTGCCGACCGCCACGTTAAAGATTTTCGCGGCGCCGAACTCATAGAAGCTTTGGTGATGCGAGCCAATGGGGATAAACACAAAATCCCCCCGCTCCAGCAGCACCCGCTTGCCGTTAATCTCCTGATAGCATTTGCCGCTCAGGACGATGGTGAATTCGTAATAGTCATGCTGATGCAGCCCGGTGGCGCTCTCCACCTTGTTATAGATAAACAGATGGAAATCTTTGCAGTTAAAAAAATCCTGCTCCCGAATCAGCTTAACGTCGTTCGCATTCAGCGAAACCAGGTTCTCAGACACCGCGCGCGCTCCCATTAGTCAAAGCCGTTTTGTCTGGCCGTCTCAGCAAACCAATAGCCGCTCTTTTTGATCGTGCGCCGTTGGCTTTCCCGCTCCAGTCGAACCAACCCGTAGCGATTCTTGTAGGCATTAAGCCAGGACCAGCAGTCAATAAAGGTCCATAAATGGTAGCCTTTACAGTTAGCCCCCTCGGACAACGCCTGATGCAGCCATTTCAGGTGGTCGCGAATAAAGTCGATGCGATAATCATCCTCTACCCGCCCACTGGCACCAATAAAGGCCTCTTCACCCTCTACACCCATGCCGTTTTCTGAAATATAGCAGGGAATATTGCCGTAGTTCTCCTTCAAGTCCATCAGGATGTCATACAGGCCTTTTTCATAGATTTCCCAGCCGCGGTGCGGGTTAATCCTGCGGCCCGGCATCTCGTAAAAGCTGAACAAATCTTCCGGCATCGTCACCGGGTCACTGGCCTGATAGCCGGGCCTGGCTTTAACTCTGCGCGGTTGATAGTAATTGACGCCCAGAATATCCACCACCCCATCGGCAATCAGCTGCGCGTCTTCCGGCGCTGTCTGCGGCAACAAATCATTGGCCCGCAGTAAATTCACCAGATCTTCCGGATAGCGGCCCTTGGTCACCGGATCGAGGAAACTTTTATTCAACAGCAGATCCGCATAGTGGGCGGCGATGCGATCTTCCTGGCTGTCCGAACGCGGATAAGTCGGGCTCAGGTTCAGGATAATCCCGATGCTGCCCTGATTCCCCAGCGCTCTGAATTCGTTCACCGCTTTGGCATGGGCCAAAACGCTGTGGTAAGCCACCGCGATCGCCCTTTTGAAATCAACTACGCAAGGATAATGCAGGTCATTCAGATACCCGGCTTCGACCGGGACAATCGGCTCATTGAAGGTGAACCAATGGCTGACTCTGTCGCCGAACAGGCTGAAACAGGTTTTGGCATAGCGGGCGTAGGCTTCCACCACCGTCCGGCTTTCCCAGCCGCCCTGTTGCTGCATGCACAGCGGCATATCGAAATGGTAAAGGTTGATAAATGGCGTGATGCCCTGGGCTAGCAGGCTGTCGATCATCGCATTATAGAAAGCGACCGCTTTCGGATTCACTTCGCCATCCCCTTGCGGGATCAACCGCGACCAGGAGATGGAAGTTCTGAAGCTATTATGGCCAAGGGTCTTTAACAGCAGGACATCTTGCTGGAAATGGTCATAAAAGGTGGAGGTCTCGGACGGGCCAACCTGATGATGAAAGCGTTCTGGCGCAATCTCATACCAGTAATCGAAGATGTTCTGGCTTTTGCCATCCCGGGCTGCTGCCCCTTCCGACTGCGGCGCAGAGGTGGCACTTCCCCACCAGAAATCGTCAGCAAATTGATATTTCATCCGAAGGCTCCCTAAAACCGGGGCAGCAAGCGCTGCCCCAGACTGCAGTTAGAATTTCAACGCTTTGGCAATGTCTTCTTCGCTTTCCGTTGCCTGATCAATCTGGCTCTGCGCCTTGTTGGAGATCATCACAAACGGCAGGTAAATCAAGGTCGCGACGCCCAGGTTGAAGAAACTCAACAACATGGCGACGATACTGCCGTTAGTGTTGAAGAACGCCCCCAGCCCCACCGGCATGGTCCACGGCGCAATGTTGGTGATTGGCGGGATCAGCCCGGTGTAATAAGCCACCGTGGTGATGATCGTCAGCACCGGCTGAACCAGGATAAAGGGAATAAACATCACCGGGTTCATAATCACCGGCAGACCGAACAGAATAGGTTCGTTGATCTGGAAAATGCCCGATGGCGTCGCCAGCTTGGCAACCTGACGATAATCTTCGCGGCGTGAAGCGATAAAGATGGCAATGATCAGCCCCAGTGTCGATCCCGTCCCACCCAGATAGATGTAGGAGTCAACGAACGGCTTCGCCCACATGTGGAACTCTTTACCGGCAGCCACTGCCGCTTCGACAGAACCATACTTGTTGTACAGCTCTACGTTCTCCAGCGCGAATGGCGTCATGATGCCGCTGTCCAGCGCGGCCAGTGCCATCGAACCATGCACCCCAAAGAACCACAGCAGTGAGGAGAACATCACATACACCCAGCCCACTACGCTGCCCATTTTCGCCAGCGGTGCCGAGATGCTGTCCATAATGATTTGGTGGAAGTTGGTTCCCCACAGCGTCAGGCAATAGGCCAGTACGCCCATGATCGACAGGATAAGAAAGCCGGGGATCAGGGCCGAGAACGAACGTGACACTGAAGAAGGTACGCTGTCCGGCAGGCTGATCACCCAGTTGCGGCGCACCACAAAGGTAAACATCTCCGCCACCACCAGACCGATCACCATACCGGAAATAATGTTGGCACCACCCAGCCAGTTAGCCCCTACGGCATAAGCCTCACCGACGCTGAACGGGGTCACCGTCATAAAGGCGGCAACCGCCAGCAGAGCCGCGGCCAGTGGGTCGACCTTGCGCTCTTCGGCTAAAGCCATGCTGATAAAGAAGGGCGTCATCAGGGACATAATCCCCAGGGTGCCGTTATAAACGCTGCCACCGATGGCCTTCAGGCCATTCAGCGTCTCAATGGTGGACGCATCCAGCCGCACCCCCATTGAAAAGAAGAACGAGCCTTCACCGAAGCTGAGGAACACGTTGTTGATCAGCACGAACATCGCCCCGGTCAACGTCAGCGGCATTAATCGAATGAACCCGTTTTTGATGGCATTAACATGGGGCTGTTTACCAATTTTCACAGCAAAAGGCAGAATGACCTTTTCCAACGAGGCAATTAACGTATTCACGGCAGACCCCTTTATTGGTTAGCTTTTTTTATAGTGGCGACTGCGGCCTTCAATACCCCAAGACCATCGAGCTTGCCGTATAAAGCAGAGTCGATCACTTCGACGGGCTTATTGGGCAACTGCTTCTGTACTTCAGCCAGCGTGTAGGCAATCTGCGGCCCCAGCAGGATCAAATCTGCCTCAGCGCCCTTTTCTGCTGCCAGCGCCTCCGGATAAGCGGCAATGATTACCGGCACTTCGTACTTCTCGGCTTGCGCTTTCATTTTGGAAACCAGCAGGGAAGTCGACATACCGGCAGAACAAAACAGATAGATTTTTTTCTTTTCCATACCCAATCCCTCAAGATAATCAAAAAAGCCCCGTGTCATTTGTTTGCCAGATGCAATAGCCATTGCCTCGCGCACATTCCTTATGAAAATTTCCGTCACTTTGCCCTGGTTGCAGACAGTATACGGAGGCATTGCAGCGGATCGGTAAGCCATCAGCATAGAGAACCGTCTCTGCTTGACCTGCCTGATTGACCCTCTTCACATTTCACATAAAAAAATAGTGTGATCGACGTCGCAAATAACCTTAAATTACTGAATAAATTCGATGAAAATAACTAAAAAACAATTATAAACAATAAGTTATAAACATGCAGGGTATTTATGGATTATTCGACGCGCGGGTCCAGCCATCGCTCGATAGATGAACAAAAAATCGTTCGCCCTTGATTAGCCGACTTCAACAAGACGGGACGATTCGACAGAGGAAAACCGGAGGTAAAATGGCAGGGATTTTGAGCGGACGGAGTTTGCCGGATGAGGTCTGGACTCGGTGCTATGATTCCGCGGGATTATTCGCCTGGCTGGGATAACGCATGACATTGATCACCGTGGTCAGTGCCACTGGATGGTTTCTGCGGTTCGGATAATAAAGATAAAAACCAGGGAACGGCGCGCACCAGTCAGCCAACACTCGCTCCAGCCGCCCGGTTGCCAGATGTTCATTCACTTCTTCCTCGATAGCGAACGCAATGCCTGCGTGAGCTAACGCAGCCTGCAACATCAGTCTCGCGTCATCCAATATCAGCGGGCTGTTCACCGAGACGGAAAGCGCCTGAGTCCCTTTTTGGAATGTCCACTTGTAGAGCTCTCCTGAGGCAATCTTTCGCCATCCGATACAGCGATGACTCAACAGATCTTCAGGATGATTCGGCTTGCCGTACTGTTGGAAATATTCAGGGGTTGCCACAATGGCCAGCCGTAAATCAGGGGTAACGCGCACCGCCCGCATGTCGTTGTGCAGATCCTTTCCGAGCCTGATACCGGCATCAAAACCTTGTTCAACGATATTGGCAAAGCCCTCTTGCGCCACGATTTCCAGCGTAATTCCTGGGTAATCACGGGCCAGTCGCCCCAAATGAGGGACCAGCGCAAGTTCTATTGCCGTTCGCGGCGCATTGATCCGCACCAGCCCCTGGGGTTGTTCGCGGAAGGTATTCAGGCTTTCCAGTGCGGTATCTATATCCGTAAACGCCGGTACCAGCTGCGCCAACAGATGTTCACCGGCCTCAGTCGGCGCTACGTTACGGGTAGTCCGATTCAACAGACGAATACCGACCTGCGCCTCCAGCTCGCGCATCGTATGACTGAGCGTTGGCGGCGTCACGCCAAGCCTGGCGGCTGCCCGTCTGAAACTGCGTTCCTGAGCAATGGCGACGAAAGCCACCAGCCCTGACAAGTCGGTTTTTTTCATTGGATTGATATAAATAATCTAATAGTGAAGTGAATTTTTAACGGATAGTTATCCTTTTCGCAACAACATAGCATGGTGAGGTGTTCAATTACTGAGTATTAATGCCATGACTCACTACGCTGATGCTGTACAAACGCCCTCCCGTAAACGTCTGGAGGGGAAAGTCGCCCTGGTTACCGGCGGGGGCACCGGTATCGGGCGCGCCGCCGTACTGGCTTATGCTCGCGAAGGGGCGAAAGTCGTGCTGGCCGGGCGCCGCGCTGCAGAGATAGAAGCCACCGCTCATGAGGTTGTGCTGGCCGGCGGAGAAGCGCTGGCCGTGGTGGCTGACGTTTCACAGGAAGAAGATGTCCGTCGTTTGCTCGCCAGAGTCAACGCGCACTACGGACGACTGGATATCGCCTTCAACAACGCCGGTATTCTCGGCAACTTTGTGCCGATTCATCAACAAACCAGTGCAGATTTCGACGCGGTGATCGCCATCAACCTCAGGGGCGTGTGGCTCTCGATTAAATACCAGGTCGAGACTTTCCTGGCGCAAAACTCGGGCGGCGTGATCGTCAACACCTCTTCCTGGCTCGCCAAAGGCGCACTTGCCGGATCATCAAGTTATTCCGCCAGCAAGGGAGCACTCGATTCGCTGATCCGTGCGGTAGCGCTTGAGTATGGCAATCAGGCTATCCGTATCAACAACATCAATCCCGGCATCATCGACACGCCGATGGCCCACAGCAGCATATCCGACGCATCCGCCTTTACGCCTTTCATCGCACATACGCCCGCCCAACGTCTGGGTCAGCCTGAAGATATCGGTGATGTCGCCGTCTGGCTTTCGACGGATGACGCCCGCTTTATCACCGGACAAAGCATTTTGGTGGACGGCGGCTACACCATCGCCGGTATGCGCTGAGAGATAACCCTGTCGACACCCAGCTCGACGAGTCCCCGGAGGGAAGATGATGAACTATGTGCGCCTTGGAAATAGCGGTCTGAAAGTCTCCCAGCTTTGTCTGGGCTGTATGACCTATGGCGATCCCGGTTGGCGTCCCTGGGTATTGCCAGAGGATCAAGCCCGCCCCTTCATCCGGGAAGCGCTGGAAGCCGGAATTAACTTTTTCGATACCGCCAATATCTATTCTTCAGGCGAGAGTGAACGCATTCTCGGGCGTGCGCTGAAGGATTTTGCCCACCGCGATGACATGGTGATCGCCACCAAGGCGTTCTTCCCGATGGGCGAACAGCCCAACAATCGCGGCCTGTCACGCAAACATATCATTCAAAGCGTTGAGGCCTCGCTGCAACGTCTGGGGACTGATTATCTCGATCTGTTCGTCATGCACCGTTTCGATGAGGAAACCCCGATTGAGGAAACGGCCGAAACGCTCGATGCGCTGGTGCGGGCCGGCAAGATCCGCTATCTCGGCGCGTCCTCGATGCAGGCCTGGCATTTTATGAAAATGTTGGCGTTTCAACGCCATAACAAATTGGCCGCCTTTATTTCCATGCAAAGCCAATACAATCTGGTCACGCGTGAGGATGAAGAAGATCTCATCCCGCTTTGCCAGGAGGAAGGAGTCAGCCTGACTCCTTGGTCGCCATTGGCGAGGGGGTTACTGGCAGGGGCAAAAGGAGCCGGGACGCTACGCGCCGAAACCGACGAACAAGCGCCCCGCTGGTACGGCGGCAGAAAAGAAGTCGAACAAACCATTATGGCCGTTGAAAACATCGCCGCTGAGAGAGGCGTTCCGGCGGCCCAGGTCTCTCTGGCATGGGTGCTGGCCAAAACGGCGGTTGCCGCGCCGATTGTCGGTATGTCCAAGTCACATCACCTCCAGGATGCGCTCAAGGCGCTCTCTCTCACGCTGTCCCATGAGGAAATCGCACAACTTGAAGCACCGATGAAAGAACAGACCCGCCCTCAGCGTTGGTAGGACTTCGCCCCATCATCAATCACAGGAGAGGCTCAATGTTATACGCTATAAACTATCGCCCGGCACAGGCGGCGCTGGTGGCCTTTATGCTCGCCATGACAACGCCTGCGGTTTCCGCTGCCGTCACCGCTGCGCCGAACGCCACCTGCAACTCGTCCAGTCTGACATTACCGCCGGGCGCGCTCTACCCTAATGGCATTGCCCGCGCATCCGACGGCACCCTGTATGTTGGCCTGGTGACCAGTGGCCGCATCCTGCGCAAACGCCCGAACGAAGATTGGGAGACCTTCTTTGCCGGCGCCGATACCGTTTTCGCCTCAACCACGCTGCGGTTGGATGAACAACATGGTCTGTTATGGGGAAACTCGCCGGATTTCCTGCCCACAGGAAAAACCCGCGCCCATCGCGTTTTTGCCCTGAATGTCTCCAGTGCCACGATTAACCGCAGTTTGACCTTACCAGAGGGGGGCATGGGCAATGACCTGGTTCTCGCCAAAGACGGCACGGTTTATCTGACGGAGACCAAAGCGGGCAGCATCATGAGGCTGCGCCCGGGTGAAGACAACTTTCAGATCCTCTTCCGCGATAAACGTCTGGCTAGTCCCGGGGGTATCGGTGCCGCAGGCATTGTTCTGTTGAATGACCGGATAATGGCGGTTGCCAACTTTGGCAGCGGAAAGCTCTATACCCTGAGCTATGGGGAGGCGACGCCGCAACTGGCTGAAATCCTGCTGCCTCGCACTATCGAAAATCCGGATGGGATGGGATTGGCACCAGACGGTTCGCTGATCGTGCTCGAAAATGGCATTAAAAGCGGCCAGGGCAGGATCCTGCGAATTACCGCTCCCGGTGCTGCCGGTATGCATTCTATTGAAGTTATTCGTGAGGGAATGGAGTCGCCGGTCAATCTGGACATCACGCCACAGGGCTGCGCCTTTGTCACTGAATCGCGCATTCGCCACCGCCTGCTGCCCGGCCACGAAGCCGAAGTACCCGACAGCTTTCGTATTTACCAACTTCCACTGCCCTTATCCGCCGCCAACTGACACTTCAACCTTTCTGGGCTTGCTGGAGAATATACTCCACAAGTCCAGCGCCCTATTTTTGGGTCTTCTTCATTTTCGCATAACCGTAAAACACGATGCGGTTTATAAAACACCACAAAGTGACACTCAGAGTGAATGTACAGTCAAAATTTTAAACTACCCTATCCACCCGGCAAGAGTCTCCTCAAGCTTCACCAACGCCTGAATGTGTTTCTCTTTTGGCATACGACCAATATTTTGGAGCTTCCACCTCACCGCAGGTAAATACTGAATCTGGTTTTCGGGAGCAAGGCTCCAATCCGGTTCACCGCGCTTGAAAGACATCAGAAAATCACAATCCCGCTGAGTAAATTGTACTTTGAGAGCCGTCACCATTAATTCGGGTATCGCATTGAGTTTTTCCAGAGAAACCATATCGAACGTCATTCCGTTAAATTCATTCGCATACAGTTCAGAGATATTTTTCCAGCGGGGGTTCAGTACCTCTGATAATGGACGTGGATGTCCCAGCAGATAAGTGATAAATCCATTAAAGATTTGGCGATCAATACCTTGTGTTTCGAGTAGCATTTTGACGTCATAGAAATCGCGAGGATGTTGCCTATCCAATGCAGCGCAAAGCTTGCCACCATAGAGATCGGCAAGTGATACAACCTGAATGGTTGCAAAACCGAACTCGTTTTCGACCGCTTCAACAACATCACGTTCTTCTGAAGGATACAGAGTGCCTCGTGCGACAGGCGAAACTTCAATCTTAATCTGTGCCTGCTGAGAATAAACAACAATGCGCATTTCATCAGAGTTATTCGTTTGTAGCACCGCCGAAATACCCGCCTGTTGTTGCAGTATTTCAGCGATACGTGTCAAGGCCGCCCGAACATTTGGCAATGCCACATCTCTGTTTTCCAGCGGAATGTAAGCCAAATCAATATCAACTGATAAACGTGGAAACTCGCGAACAAACAAGTTAATCGCCGTCCCACCCTTTAGTGCAAAGCAGCGCTCTGATGCTACGACAGGTAATGTACTGAGTAGCAACGCCACTTGGCGATAATAGGGTGAATGCTTATCCATGTGAGATCTCTTTGCTAACAAAACTCTCTGGAACCGTGATCTGATATTTTTGGTCCAGCTTACCACCCGATACGATCTGTCGCTTTCCTGCCCCTAAATCAATGTTGGTTTTATCTATTCGCTTAACCCATGCATGAACATAGTGATCGGCCAAAAACAGATAAAGGCGGTTAGTTTGCACTGCTCGACTGGATTGCAACAATGCTTCGACTTTACGTGGACTCAGGTTTACCAGGCCCTGAAACAGCTCCGCTGCATGCTCAAATGAAAGCGAACCTGGAACGGCGTTAGCAACCTCGTAAGCCGCTAACTCCGGCACACTCGCCTTTAACCGCTCGCCCTTAATTTCTACCTCGGTCAGATATTTTCCGTCATGCATATTGAGCTTCTGATTTGAAAGTAAAAGCCACTCAACATTGGGAAATTCTTTGAACCACTTTGGCAATGAAGCTTTATTTTCAACACAGAGCCAAATCACCTGGCGCGTTAACTGAAGATAATGAGAGCGTCCTTGATAGGTCAGACTAGTAAGCCCTGCCAGATGTACAGAAACCCCAAGTTGATGTTGCAGGCATAGAATTGCATCACTCCACTGAGGCTCACGCCCACTCCTCACGTATACTCCAGCACGTAGTTTTTGCAACCAGTCGCTGTGCATATACTTATTGGCCAAAGAAGGGCTGATGCCATTTTTCGTCAGCCAGGACTGCAAAACCAAGGATCCCGGTGCCGTATTCTGCAAAAGCCAGTTTAACTTTGATGACATAGATTCACCCTTGGTTTAACAATAATTAAAATAGTAAACTCCCGAGTGAGTATCATGTCAATGTTGAATGCAATTAATACAACGACCACAGGATATGAATGTACGGGCATTGGGTCTGCGGTAATCATCAGATCGCTAAATAGCCAAACGAAGATCCGCGGATTCCTCATGCGGAGTTTTAAACGAGGTTCTGCTCGGTATAGGTCCTTGCAACCTCATCCCCCATCTTGCAAACCGACTTTGCGTAAAGCTTCCCATTTTTACCTGTGACAGCCGATTGCCCGCTGGGCTAGTATAGCGACAGTATTAAGGGCTTATTGATCCTTAACGCCGTCAACCACAGCCTATCGAGTGGTTTTTTTATGCCACGGCGTGCCCCCTGCTGATGACAATCAAAATCGCAACCAACTTTAAATTCAATGGATTGGAAACAGTAATCTTATGAATAGTACCGACAAGCTCGATTCACATACGCCGATGATGCAGCAGTATCTGCGCCTCAAGGCCCAGCATCCCGAGATCCTGCTGTTCTACCGCATGGGCGACTTTTACGAGCTGTTCTATGACGACGCCAAACGCGCTTCCCAACTGCTGGATATCTCGCTGACCAAACGCGGTGCCTCAGCGGGGGAGCCTATCCCAATGGCCGGCGTACCCCACCACGCGGTAGAGAACTATCTGGCCAAGCTGGTGCAGCTCGGTGAATCTGTCGCCCTGTGTGAACAAATCGGCGATCCCGCCACCAGTAAAGGTCCGGTGGAGCGCAAAGTGGTGCGTATCGTCACGCCAGGCACCATCACCGACGAAGCCCTGTTGCAAGAACGTCAGGATAACCTGCTGGCGGCCATCTGGCAGGACGCACGCGGCTTTGGCTACGCCACGCTGGACATCAGCTCCGGTCGTTTCCGCGTTGCCGAACCGGCAGATATCGAAACCATGGCGGCAGAGTTGCAGCGCACCAATCCCGCCGAGTTGCTGTACCCCGAAACCTTTGAACAGATGTCGCTGATTGAACAGCGCCACGGCCTGCGCCGTCGTCCACTGTGGGAATTTGAACCTGAAACGGCACGCCAGCAGCTTAATCTGCAGTTCGGCACCCGCGATCTCACCGGTTTCGGCGTTGAACAGGCTCATCAGGCGCTGCGCGCTGCCGGTTGTCTGTTGCAGTACGTTAAAGATACCCAACGTACCTCATTACCGCATATCCGCGGGATCACCATGGAACGCCAGCAGGACGGCATTATCATGGATGCCGCCACGCGGCGTAACCTTGAGCTGACTCAGAACCTGTCCGGCGGCAGCGAAAATACCCTGGCGGCGATCCTCGACTGTAGCGTGACGGCGATGGGCAGCCGCATGCTTAAGCGCTGGCTGCACATGCCCACCCGTGACATCAAGGTGCTGAATAACCGCCAGCAGGCAATTGGCTCCCTGCAGGATCTGTATGCCGATTTGCAGCCTTCGCTGCGCCAGGTCGGCGACCTGGAACGTATACTGGCCCGTTTGGCGTTGCGCAGTGCCCGTCCACGCGATCTGGCGCGTATGCGTCATGCTTTCCAACAATTGCCGGATATCCATGCGTTGCTAAAAGGGGTAGAAACCCCCTATGTGCAACAGTTGCTGTCACAGGTCGGTCAGTTTGATGAACTACAGGATTTGCTGGAACGCGCAGTGGTTGAAGCCCCGCCGGTGCTGGTACGTGACGGCGGCGTGATCGCTCCCGGTTACAACAGCGAACTGGATGAATGGCGCGCGCTGGCCGATGGTGCCACCGACTATCTCGACCGTCTTGAGATCCGCGAGCGTGAAAAACTGGGGCTGGATACGCTGAAGGTGGGCTTCAATGGCGTGCATGGCTATTACATCCAGGTCAGCCGCGGGCAAAGCCATCTGGTGCCGATCCACTACGTGCGCCGCCAGACGCTGAAAAATGCCGAACGCTACATCATTCCAGAACTGAAAGAATATGAAGACAAGGTGCTGACCTCGAAAGGGAAAGCGCTGGCGATCGAGAAAGGGCTGTACGAAGAGCTGTTCGACCTGTTGCTGCCGCACCTGGGTGAATTGCAACAAAGCGCCGGTGCACTGGCCGAGCTGGACGTGTTGGCCAACCTGTCTGAACGTGCAGAGACGCTGAACTACGCCTGCCCGACCATGAGCGAACAACCCGGCGTGCGCATCACCGAAGGCCGCCACCCGGTCGTCGAGCAGGTGCTGAGCGAGCCGTTTATTTCCAACCCGCTGTCGCTGTCACCTCAGCGTCGGATGTTGATCATTACCGGCCCAAATATGGGCGGTAAAAGTACCTATATGCGCCAAACGGCGCTGATCGTGCTGATGGCACACATCGGCAGTTATGTGCCGGCGAGCAAGGCGGTCATCGGCCCGGTAGACCGCATTTTCACCCGCGTGGGCGCAGCGGACGATCTGGCCTCCGGGCGTTCTACCTTTATGGTGGAGATGACCGAAACCGCCAATATCCTGCATAACGCCACCGAAAACAGCCTGGTGCTGATGGATGAAATTGGCCGCGGCACCTCAACTTATGACGGTTTATCCCTGGCCTGGGCCTGCGCCGAGAACCTGGCCAGCCGCATTAAAGCCATGACGCTGTTCGCCACCCATTACTTTGAGCTCACCACCCTGCCGGAAAAAATGGAAGGCGTGGTTAACGTGCATCTGGATGCGCTGGAACACGGCGACACTATCGCCTTTATGCACAGCGTGCAGGACGGCGCGGCCAGCAAGAGTTATGGTCTGGCGGTTGCTGCACTGGCCGGCGTACCGCGTGAGGTGATCAAGCGCGCGCGCCAGAAGCTGCGTGAACTGGAGGCCATTTCCAGCCATACCGCTACCGGTACCGTTGATGCCACCCAGATGACGCTGCTGAATGAGGAAACCTCACCGGCGGTTGAAGCACTCGAGGCATTGGATCCGGACTCACTGTCGCCACGTCAGGCGCTGGAGTGGATTTACCGTCTGAAGAACATGGTCTGATCCTGCATAAACTGCAGGCATAAAAAAACGGTGAGCATGATGCTCACCGTTTTTATTTTGATGCGATTCGACTGTCGACGTTACTCGCGGAACAGTGCCTCAATGCTCAGGCCCTGCATTTGCAGAATTTCACGTAAACGGCGTAAACCTTCAACCTGGATCTGGCGTACTCGCTCGCGAGTCAGGCCAATTTCACGGCCCACATCTTCAAGCGTTGCCGCTTCGTAGCCCAACAGGCCAAAGCGACGCGCCAGCACTTCACGCTGTTTGGCGTTCAGTTCGAACAGCCATTTAACGATGCTCTGTTTCATGTCATCGTCTTGCGTGGTGTCTTCCGGTCCGTTGTCTTTCTCGTCTGCCAGAATATCCAGCAAAGCCTTCTCTGAATCCCCGCCCAACGGCGTATCGACAGAAGTGATACGTTCGTTCAGACGCAGCATACGGCTGACGTCATCGACCGGCTTGTCGAGTTGCTCTGCAATCTCTTCAGCGCTCGGTTCATGATCCAGTTTATGAGAAAGCTCGCGCGCGGTGCGCAAATAGACATTCAGTTCTTTAACAATGTGGATAGGCAAGCGGATGGTACGGGTTTGGTTCATGATCGCCCGTTCAATCGTCTGCCGGATCCACCAGGTTGCGTAAGTCGAGAAACGGAAACCGCGTTCTGGGTCAAACTTTTCCACCGCACGGATCAGACCGAGGTTACCCTCTTCAATCAGATCCAGCAGCGCCAGGCCGCGATTGCTGTAACGGCGGGCGATTTTCACCACCAACCGCAGGTTACTTTCAATCATTCGGCGGCGGGACGGCACGTCACCGCGCAGTGCACGCCGCGCAAAATAAACTTCTTCCTCTGCGGTCAGCAGCGGAGAATAACCGATTTCGCCAAGATAGAGCTGCGTCGCATCCAATACGCGTTGGGTCACGCCTTGTGACAACAACTCTTCTTCCGCTAAATCACTCTCACTGGCCTCTTCTTCAACCAGTGTTTTTTCGTCGAATGATTCCGCTTCCGTTGCGTTCTCGTCGAAATCCGCATCGTCATGTAACTCGTTAACTTTCAGCGTATTTTGGCTCATATGCTGCTCCTACCCGTGATACCGCGAGCAGAATACAGCGTATTCTGCCCAATCTATCGCTGCGGAAGATAACGCAGCGGGTTTACGGATTTCCCCTTGTAACGAATTTCAAAATGCAAACGTACTGAACTGGTTCCGGTGCTACCCATGGTGGCTATTTTTTGACCCGCCTTCACTTCTTGTTGTTCCCGGACCAGCATTGTGTCGTTGTGAGCGTAGGCGCTCAGGTAATCATCATTGTGTTTGATGATGATTAGATTACCGTAACCCCGTAAAGCGTTGCCTGCGTACACTACACGACCATCGGCGGTAGCGAAGATTGGCTGCCCACGAGTCCCGGCGATATCGACACCTTTATTCCCACCTTCTGATGAGGAAAAGTTATCAATAATCTTACCGTCAGTCGGCCATCTCCAGGTACTTACTGGGGCGCTGTTGCTGACGGTGCTGCTCACTGGTGGAGCAACTACCGGTGCGGTAACAGGGGCTGTTGCGGTAGTTGCCGCCACTGCACCTGCTGTAGGTAACATCTTACCTACATTCTGTTTACCCGAATTATCAGAATACGCGTTAGTTGATGGAGAATCAACCGTTGCAGTTTGTATCTGAGAGGTCGATGGCGGCTTCGGAACACCGCCGCTGGTTGCGTCTGTTGCCGCCAGCATGCCGCCGTTTCCGTTGGCAGAACCATTACCAAGCTGAATGCTTTGGCCGACATTCAGGCTGTATGGTTCAGGAATATTATTGCGCTGGGCCAGGTCACGGTAATCGTTTCCGGTGATCCAGGCGATGTAAAACAGCGTGTCTCCGCGCTTAACCGTATAGGTATTACCGCTGTAGCTCCCTTTGGGGATCGAAGTGTAACTGCGGTTGTAAACAATGTGCCCTTCAGCATTAGCCTGTGATCCAGCATTGCCGGATGCAGCGGCTCCGCCACCGTCCACACTACTAATAGGGGCCGATGTCGACTCAGTGTTCGAACAACCTGCCAACCACAAACTTACCATCGTACACACCGCAACCCGGCGTA
This sequence comes from Serratia sp. BW106, assembly GCF_002607755.1. Taxonomy (NCBI): domain Bacteria; kingdom Pseudomonadati; phylum Pseudomonadota; class Gammaproteobacteria; order Enterobacterales; family Yersiniaceae; genus Serratia; species Serratia sp. BW106. The sequence goes on along the minus strand of NZ_MCGS01000009.1, from coordinate 22,959 downwards.
ATGTAATCATTGGGCTTCCCGTGCTCATGCTTCCCCCATGACAGCAATATCAGCGATATATCCAAATACCCTTTACATGGTAGCTGAGCTTTTAACATTCTCTCGATTTCTACCCTGAAAGGTGCCCACGGCCGATCCCTGAACGTCAGGAAATCCTCATGCCGGAGCCTCAAAACAGCGCGCCAATGCTAACCACATTAGCGCCGCTGCACCATAAGACAACTGCGCAGAAAGGCAATTGTATTGAAAATTAGTTTTATTGAAACGTTAAAACATTAACCGGAGGTGATGAAAGTGCAACAGATTTCGTTTCCTGTCGAAAATTCAGACAATCGCTAGGCCAATTCGCCCTTCACCAGGGGAACAAAACGCACCGCTTCGACGGTATCGATAACAAATTCGCTTCCCTGGCGCCGAATGTACTTCAGCGTTTGGGCCTGCTCACCGACCGGTAACACCAGAATGCCACCGTCGTCCAACTGCTCCATCAGCGCCGGGGGGATCTCCGGTGGTGCCGCCGTGACAATGATGGCATCAAACGGCCCGCGCGATGCCCAGCCCTGCCAGCCATCGCCGTGACGGGTGGAAACATTGTGAAGATCGAGTTGTTTCAACCGGCGCTTGGCCTGCCATTGCAGCCCTTTGATGCGTTCAACAGAGCAAACATGCTGCACCAGATGCGCCAGGATGGCGGTTTGATAGCCGGAACCGGTACCGATCTCCAATACCCGGGAGGTTGGCGTCAGGTTCAGCAGTTCGGTCATGCGTGCGACCATATAAGGTTGGGAGATCGTTTGGCCGGAGCCAATGGGTAACGCGGTATTCTCATAGGCCTTGTGTTCAAGTGCTTCATCAACAAAACGTTCCCGCGGCACTGCTTCGATCGCCTGCAGCAACCGTTCGTCCCGGATCCCCTGTTGACGCAGCTGCGTCAGCAATGTTTGCATACGCTTGTTCACCATTCCCCGCCGACCCCTGCTTTGGTTAACCACGTTTTTACCACGTCCTGAGCCGCATAGGCGGTTAAATCCACCTGCAGTGGCGTGATGGCCACATAACCTTGTTCTACCGCAGCGAAATCCGTGTCTGGCCCGGCATCAAACTTAGCACCCGGCGGCCCGATCCAATAGAGATTTTGCCCGCGCGGATCTTGTTGACAGAACACCTTGTCAGCCGGATGGCGGCTGCCGCAGCGGGTCACACGAATGCCCTTAATCTGGTCCAGCGGCAAATCCGGCACGTTAATATTCAGAATTTTACCGGTTCGCAACGGTTCCCGCAGTAACGCACGCAGTACCCGACAGGTGATAGCCGCGGCGGTCGCATAATGCTGATGGCCGTTCAGCGACACGGCCAGCGCAGGTAACCCCAAATGGCGCCCTTCCATAGCAGCCGCTACGGTGCCGGAATAGATAACGTCATCCCCCAGATTAGGCCCGGCGTTGATACCGGAAACCACGATATCCGGCGCAGGCTGCATCAGGGCATTCACACCCAGATACACACAGTCGGTCGGCGTTCCCTGCTGTACGGCGATATCGCCATTGGGCATCGTCAGGGTGCGCAATGGGGATTCCAGCGTCAGCGCATTGGATGAACCACTGCGGTTACGATCCGGTGCCACAACTTGAACTTCGGCGAACTCTCGCAATGCCGCCGCCAGCACCTGAATGCCCGGGGCGGTCACGCCGTCGTCATTACTCAGCAATATCCGCATAAGAGGTTGTCTTCTTTTTTATCTCTCAACCTGACCCTTTTTAAGCGGGCCGGCTATTTAACTACTCGGAATGAACGCCCAAAAGGAGGGGCTTAACCAGCAGATATTATGTTCACTCCCCCCGGCATGTCCAGTCACCAAGGGAAAAGACGAATTTTCGACCGGCTTCGGCACACTTCTTAACACCAAAAACCGCAGACAGGGCCAATACACCTCATGGCGCCGTCATGCTCCAGACGAAAAAAAACCTGCCTAAGCAGGTTTTCTATTACTCACTAATATCCGCATCACTGCTGTCCTGCCGCATAATTTCGCGCACCACGCTGGTGGCGAAACTGCCGGCCGGTAGCCAAAAACGCAGTTCAACGGTGGCATCATCCCACCAGTCCCACTGCATATTTTTTGGCTGTAACAACAGTGCACGGCGGGCCGGATCAACACGTTCACGCTTTAAAAGCGCCATCAGTTCCGGTTGCTCCAGCAAACACTGCTGTTCAAAATTTAACGCTTCACCGGCGGTGCCCGGCTCGCCGTCACCCGGCAAGGGGGCGGTAATCATCAGTTCGCCGGCATCCAGCCGCTGTTGCAGCGCTTCCAACTCTTCAGGCTTGGCAACAAACCAGCTGCCACGACCACTGAGCTGCAAGGCATCTCCTTCCAGCACGGTATATTGCTGCTGATTGGCCAGACGCCGGCTGGCAATCAGATTAAACAACGCACTGCGGCTGGCAGAAAGATAAAAACTGCGCTTGCTGCGTTCTTTAACCCGGATCTCATCATTCGCCCAACGCCGCGCCATCACCAGATTATTGCCACCGCGACCAAAGCGCTGGCTGCCAAAATAGTTCGGCACACCGCTGGCCGCAATCGCCTGCAGACGCGGTTCGACATCCTGACGGTCGGAAATATGACGCAGTACCAGCGTGAAGGCATTGCCTTTCAGCGTGCCAATACGCATTTTACGCAGGTGGCGGGCGCTGGTCAGCACTTCGCAGCCCTCCAGTGAGAACTGAGTAAAATCGGGGGTTTCTTTACCCGGCAAATGCAGGCAGAACCACTGCTCGGTCACCGCATGACGATCTTTCAGACCAGCATAACTGACAGAGCGGGCGTGAATACCGGCAAAGCGCGCCAGATAATCGGCAACAAACTGGGTGTTGCAGCCATTTTTGCGGATGTTCACCAGCACATGTTCGCCTTCGCCGTCCGGCTCAAAACCCAGGTCTTCCACCACCACGAAATCTTCCGGGTTGGCTTTCAACACGCCGGTGCTCTGCGGCTGGCCATGCAGCCAGGTCAGGTTAGTCATATCCATGCGCTTATTCCTTGATCAACAAGGCAACCGCTTCGCAGGCAATACCTTCGCCGCGCCCGGTGAATCCGAGCTGTTCGGTGGTGGTAGCCTTAACGTTAACGTCATCCATATGGCATTGCAGGTCTTCCGCCAGGAAAACGCGCATTTGCGGGATATGCGACGCCATTTTAGGGGCCTGGGCAATAATGGTGATATCCAGATTCCCCAGACGGTAGCCTTTGGCGCGGATACGTTTCCAGGCCTCACGCAGCAGCACGCGGCTGTCGGCGCCTTTGAAAGCGGGGTCTGTGTCCGGGAACAGCTTGCCAATATCCCCCAACGCCGCCGCACCCAGCAGGGCATCGGTCGCCGCGTGCAGCGCCACATCACCGTCGGAGTGGGCCAGCAAACCTTTTTCATAAGGGATACGAACACCACCGATCACCAGCGGCCCTTCGCCACCAAATTTATGTACGTCAAAACCGTGACCGATACGCATGATGCGCTCCTTAATTGTCCAACTGAGTTAAATAGAAGGCCGCCAGCGCCAAATCTTCCGGGCGCGTGACTTTAATATTGTCCGAGCGTCCACTGACCAGCAACGGATGATAGCCACAATGCTCCAGCGCAGAGGCCTCATCGGTGACCGTCGCGCCGTCGTCCAACGCGCGCTGCAGGCAAAGTTTAAGCAAGGCCAGCGGGAATAGCTGCGGCGTTAACGCATGCCACAGGTCCTGACGCTCAACGGTATGGGAGATTGCACTGTGACCCGGCTCGGCACGCTTCATGGTGTCACGTACCGGTGCGGCCAAAATCCCCCCCACCTCGCTGTGTTCGGTGATCGCCAACAGGCGTTCCAGATCGTCGGCATGCAGACAGGGCCGCGCAGCATCGTGTACCAGCACCCATTTTGCCTCACCGGCCAGTTGCAAGCCGGCCATTACCGAATCGGCGCGTTGCTGACCGCCGACGGTGACCCGCACGCGGGGATCCCTGGCAATAGGTAACTGGTGAAATTGCTGGTCATCGGGGCCGATCGCCACAATCACCTGCGGAATACGCGGATGGCGCAATAACGCGTGGATCGCATGCTCAAGAATGGTTTGGTGGCCGATGGTTAAATACTGCTTCGGGCAATCCGCCTGCATACGGCTGCCGATACCGGCAGCGGGCAGGACGGCAATCACCGGTGGAACGGTTCCTGCGGAGTGATTCATGCGTTACTTTTGTAGGTTATTTTGCGAGGAGGACGCCGCGTTGCGTCTGGATTGATCAGGAACCAGACGATAGAAAGTTTCACCGGGCTTAATCATGCTCAGTTCATTGCGCGCACGCTCTTCGATCGCTTCCTGACCGCCGTTCAAATCGTCGATTTCGGCGAACAGCTGATCGTTACGCGCTTTCAATTTCGCATTGCTGCCCTGTTGGACTGCAACGTCATCATTGACCCGCACGTAATCGTGAACACCATTTTTGCCCAGCCACAGTGAATACTGTAACCAACCGAGCAATGCCAGCAATAACAGCGTAAGTTTTCCCATCTCCGCCCCCTGAAAAACCGCCTAATCATCCCACAACTTTTCGTTGGACTCCACACTGAGAACGGCATTTCACCGCCAAATTCAGAGTAGGATGAGAATTTCTTGAGTTTATAACCTAAATTCGCGCCGAAAGCGGCAAAAAAAACCACTTTCACCCGATAAGACACAGATCGACAGCACCGCCCTCCCTCAATCAGGGTTTTTCTCGGTTATGCAGCAAGAAAAACTGGCTGCCCCGTCGTTTTGCCAACGCTTCCGCCGACCACGAACGAAAAGTGCATATTTAACACCATTGAAAATTCCATCATCAGGTAAGAGTTGTGTTTTTATTCATTAAGGATTATTTTTATGCACTCATAGTGCATAAATAAATCCAATGGATAACTTTTAATTACCGGGGATAGTGATGTTAAAACGCTTAGTTCTGATTGGCGCCTGCCTGGCCGCCACCCTGTCGGCTTCTGCCCTGGCAGCCGAACCTACTTACGTCGTCGGCTCCGGCGGCACCTATCGTCCGTTCGAATTCGAAAACAGCAACAAACAGCTGGAAGGCTTTGATATTGATATCATCAAGGCCGTGGCCAAGGCCGAAGGCTTCCAGGTCAAGCTGGTGAATACACCGTGGGAAGGGATCTTCGCCACGCTGAATTCCGGCGATCGCGACATCATTATCTCCGGCATCACCATCACCGACAAACGCAAGCAAATGGTTGATTTCTCTGCGCCTTACTTCCCGGCGGAGCAGACTATCGTGGTGCCTAAAGACTCTAACGTGAACTCCATCGCCGCGTTGAAAGCGCTGAAGGTCGGTGTGGTGAACTCCAGCACCGGCGACATTGTGGTATCCGACGTGCTGGGCAAAAACAGCACCGCCATCAAACGCTTCGACAACACTCCGCTGCTGCTGCAGGAGCTGTACGAAGACGGCATCGGCGCCGCCGTGGGCGACGTTGGCGTGGCCAAGTTCTACATCAAAACTCACCCGGAAAAAGAGTTCAAACTGGTGTCCGACGCCAAATTCGAGCGTCAGTATTTCGGCATTGCCGTTGCCAAGGGCAACGAGGAACTGCGCGGCAAGATCAACGCCGGCCTGAAGAAAATCATCGCCGACGGCACCTACGCCAAAATTTACCAGACCTGGTTTGACAGCAACGTGCCGACGCTGCCTGCCGAATAAGCCTTAAGTGACCGGAGCTCGCTCGAGCTCCGGAGCAACAATCTCTTTGAGTACACCGAGAAGGAACACCCATTGAATTTCCGTTGGGAGATTATCCAGGAGTACGCCCCGCTGTTTATGGAAGGCGCCTGGATGACCATCAAATGCACCATTATCTGCGTGATATTGGGCACCACCTGGGGGCTGCTCCTGGGGTTAGGGCGTCTGGCACAAGCACCGCACGGCATCTGGAAACCGATACTGCATTACGGCGTCCAATGGCCGGTGCGCATTTATATCAGTGCCTTCCGCGGCACACCGCTGTTTGTGCAGATCATGGTGGTGCACTTTGCCCTGGTACCGTTGTTTATCAACCCACGTGACGGCCTGCTGGTCACCAACGGCCTGATGAGCAGTGACTTCGCCCGTGCGCTGCGCTCCGACTACGGCGCGTTTCTCTCCTGCGTCGTGGCGATTACGCTCAACGCCGGTGCCTACGTTTCGGAAATTTTCCGTGCCGGCATTCAGTCAATCGATCGCGGCCAGATGGAGGCTTCACGCTCACTGGGCATGAGCTACGGCAAAACCATGCGCAAGGTGATCCTGCCACAGGCATTCCGTCGCATGCTGCCACCGCTGGGCAACAACGCCATTGCCATCGTCAAGGATTCCTCATTGGCCTCCGCCATCGGCCTGGCCGATCTGGCCTATGCCGCCCGGACGGTTTCCGGCGCCTATGCCACCTATTGGGAGCCCTACCTGACCATTTCGCTGGTCTATTGGGTCCTCACCTTCCTGCTTTCGCTGATGGTGCAACACATGGAAAAGAGGTTCGGGAAAAGTGATTCGCGTACATAATCTGCAAAAACAATTCGGCGAAAGCCACGTACTGCGTGGCATCTCCTGCGAAATCGCGACCAACGAAGTGGTCTGCGTCATCGGCCCGTCCGGCTCCGGTAAAAGCACCTTCCTGCGTTGTATCAACGCGCTGGAAACGCTTTCTGGCGGCGAGGTCCTGGTTAACGGTTTTGCCATACACAGCCAGAAAACCGATCTCAATAAAATGCGTGAGAGTGTGGGGATGGTGTTCCAGCGCTTTAACCTGTTCCCGCATATGACGGTGCTGGAGAACATTATTATGGCGCCGATGGGGGTGAAAAAGCTGTCGCGCGCCGACGCCGTCCTGCGCGCAGAAGCGCTGTTACGTAAAGTGGGTCTGTTGGACAAGATTGACGCCTATCCCAGCAGCCTGTCCGGCGGCCAACAACAGCGGGTGGCGATTGCCCGGGCGCTGGCGATGGAGCCGAAAATCATGCTGTTCGACGAACCCACCTCAGCGCTTGATCCCGAGTTGGTCGGCGAAGTGCTGGCGGTCATGAAGTCGTTGGCACACGAAGGAATGACCATGGTGGTGGTAACCCACGAGATGGGTTTTGCCCGCGAAGTGGCCGATCGGGTGTTGTTTATCGATCAAGGGATCATTCAGGAAGAAGGCACGCCGCAGCAGATTTTCAGCCAGCCTGCCAACCCGCGAACGCAGGCTTTTCTAAGCAAAGTTTTGTAACCTTCGGCACGGCTTTGCAATGCTTCGGGCGCAGGCAACTGCGCCCGCTCTCTCACCAACCGGTCAGAAAACTGAATACCAGCCAGAACAGACACAGCACGATAGCGCCAGTCAGCAGCAACGTCAGGATCAGACGGCCACGCAGCAGCATGCTGAGCGTAATGCCAATCAGCACCGAAACCGGCATCAGGGCCAGGAAGAACGGCCAGGTGTAGAGCAGGAAGAAGAGGGTGTTGGAGCCATAGACCACGAACGGCACCGCGAACGCCAGCCAGTAGAAAACAAAGCCACAGACGCCGCCCAGGAAAGAATAAGAGGGTTCCTCTTTCTCCTGGTTTGAGTCAATCAAGATAGGCGAGACATTTTGCATAGTGATCCCTGGTTATTCGGCACGCTCTTCGGCGGGCTTAGCGTAAAAAGCGTATGACGCAAAAACGCCACACGCTTTTCTGAATTCAGGGTTTGATAATAGCCCGACCACGCAGCACGTCTAACAATTGCGCAATCAAATTTGTTACCAATTGTTGGCCATCAAGGTGAATATCCGGCCGTTGCGGTGCCTCGTAAACCGAGTCAATTCCGGTGAAATTACGCAGTTCGCCGGCGCGGGCTTTTTTGTACAATCCCTTCGGATCGCGCTCCTCACAAATCGCCAGCGGCGTGTCGACAAACACCTCGATAAAGCGATCTTCATCAAGCAGTTGGCGCACCATCTGCCGTTCTGCGCGGTGCGGTGAAATAAACGCGGTCAGCACCACCAGTCCGGCGTCCACCATCAGTTTGGACACTTCACCCACGCGGCGAATGTTCTCGCGTCGATCGTCATCGGAAAAGCCCAGATCTCGGCACAGGCCATGGCGCACGTTATCGCCATCCAACAGATAGGTGCTGACGCCAAGGGCGTGCAGCGCCTGCTCCAGTGCACCGGCGACGGTGGATTTACCCGAGCCGGACAGCCCGGTAAACCACAGCACCACGCCTTTATGGCCATTACGGGCTTCACGATCCGCACGCGCTACCGCATGCGGGTGCCAGACCACGTTATCGTCCTCCGGCCCGGTTGGCCGTTGCTCTGCATCGGCCACGTTATTTGCCCCCGATCAGGTCACGCGCGCCCCAATGCGGGAAGTGTTTGCGTACCAGAGCATTCAGTTCCAGCTCGAACGCACTGAACTCCCCTGCCGCTACCGGAGCGTCCTGCAAGGTTTCGCGGATCAATCCGGCGCCGACCGTGACGTTACTCAGGCGATCGATAAAAATCAGCCCACCGGTATCATGGTTACGCTGATAGCTGTCCAGCACCAGCGGCTCGTCGAAAGTCAGCTCCACCAGACCAATGCCGTTCAGCGGCAAGGTGTCGGCCTGATGTTGGGCCAGCGAGTTAATTTCTACCTGGTGACGAATACCTTCCACCCGTGCACGGGTCTTTTTACCGGCAACCTTGATGTCATAGCTCTGCCCTGGCAACAGCGGCTTCTCGGCCATCCACACCACGTCGACCAATGCGCTTTGCGCCGCCTGCAAGGTTTCCCCGGCATCGACCAGCAAATCGCCACGGCTGATATCCACTTCATCCTTCAGCACCAGCGTGATCGCCTCACCCGGCACCGCTTCCTGCAAATCGCCATCAAAGGTAACAATGCGTGCAACGGTAGATTCCACACCGGAAGGCAGCACCTTCACGCGTTGGCCCACGCGCACCACACCGGCAGACAGGGTGCCGGCATAGCCACGAAAATCCAGGTTCGGACGGTTAACATATTGCACCGGGAAGCGCAGCGGCTGCGTTTCACGCTCGCTGATCACATCCACGCTTTCCAGCACCTGCAGCAGCGTTGGGCCGTTATACCAAGGCATCTGGGTGCTTTCGCTGGCCACATTATCGCCGTCCAGCGCCGATAGCGGGACAAACTTGATGTCCAGATCGTTCGGCAACTGCTGGGCGAAGGTCAGATAGTCCTGTTTGAACTGCTCGAATACCGACTCTTGATAATCCACCAGGTCCATTTTATTGACCGCGACCACCAGATGGCGGATCCCCAGCAACGTAGCGATAAAGCTGTGTCGGCGAGTTTGATCCAGCACCCCTTTGCGTGCGTCGATCAACAGGATCGCCAAATCGCAGGTAGAGGCACCGGTCGCCATATTACGGGTGTACTGCTCATGCCCCGGCGTATCGGCGATAATAAACTTGCGCTTTTCGGTCGAGAAATAACGATAGGCCACATCGATGGTAATGCCCTGTTCACGCTCGGCCTGCAGACCGTCGACCAGCAATGCCAGATCGAGCTTTTCGCCCTGGGTGCCGATGCGCTTGCTGTCACTGTGCAACGTTGACAGCTGATCTTCGTAGATCTGGCGGGTATCGTGCAGCAGGCGGCCGATCAGGGTACTTTTACCGTCGTCGACGCTGCCGCAGGTCAGGAACCGTAACAGACTTTTATGTTGCTGTGCGTGCAGGTAAGACTCGACCCCGCCCTGTTCAGCGATTTGTTGTGCAATTGCGTTATTCATCCGGCGGCTCCTTAGAAATACCCTTGACGCTTTTTCAGCTCCATCGAACCGGACTGATCGCGGTCGATCATCCGTCCCTGGCGCTCACTGGTGGTGGACACCAACATCTCTTCGATGATTTCGGGCAGCGTTTCGGCCTCGGACTCCACCGCACCGGTCAGCGGCCAGCAACCCAGCGTGCGGAAACGCACCATGCGCTGGCTGATCACTTCACCCGGCTGCAGATCGATGCGATCGTCGTCCACCATCAGCAGCATGCCGTCGCGCTCTACCACCGGGCGTGGTTTCGCCAGGTACAACGGGATAATGTCGATCTTTTCCAGGAAGATGTACTGCCAGATATCCAGCTCGGTCCAGTTCGACAGCGGGAACACACGAATGCTCTCGCCCTTGTTAATCTGGCCGTTATAGTTGTGCCACAGCTCCGGACGCTGGTTCTTCGGATCCCAGCGGTGGAAACGGTCGCGGAAAGAATAGATACGCTCTTTGGCGCGTGACTTCTCTTCGTCACGGCGAGCACCGCCAAAGGCGGCATCAAAACCGTATTTGTTCAGCGCCTGCTTCAGGCCTTCGGTTTTCATGATATCGGTGTGCTTGGCACTGCCGTGAACGAACGGGTTGATGCCCATCGCCACGCCTTCCGGGTTTTTGTGGATCAACAGTTCAAAACCGTATTCCTTCGCGGTGCGATCACGGAATTGGTACATTTCACTGAATTTCCAGCCGGTATCCACGTGCAGCAGAGGGAACGGCAGCGTGCCCGGGTAAAAGGCCTTACGCGCCAGATGCAGCATCACGGAAGAGTCTTTACCGATGGAATAGAGCATCACCGGGTTGCCGAATTCAGCGGCGACTTCACGGATGATATGGATACTCTCCGCCTCCAATTGCCGCAAATGAGTGAGTCGTTTTTCGTCCATAACAGATCCTTAAGCCAAATTCACGACGGCTGGGCGTGATACCCCTTCCGTCTGCGGTTGATGCCCAAACCAGGCGATTTGGTGATGTAACTCCACCACTTCGCCGATCACCAGCAGCGCCGGTAACGGTGCCTGTTGAGCCAATTGTTCGAGTTGTTGCAGCGTACCGGTTTGCACCAGTTGGTCCGCACGCGTGCCGCGGCTGATGACCGCTACGGGCGTAGTGGCCGAGCGGCCGTGGGCTATCAGGCGCTGGCTGATATCCGCCGCCTTCATGGTGCCCATATAGATAGCCAGAGTCTGACGCGCACGCGCCAGGTCGGCCCAGTCCAGCCCATCGCCGTCGGGACGACAGTGACCGGTAATAAAGGTGACACTTTGTGCGTGATCGCGGTGCGTCAGCGGGATACCTGCATAGGCGGTAGCCCCGGCGGCAGCGGTCACACCCGGCACCACCTGGAACGGAATGCCTGCCGCAGCAGCCACCTGCAATTCTTCGCCGCCCCGGCCAAAGATAAAGGGATCGCCCCCCTTCAACCGCACCACACGCTTGCCCTGTTGCGCCAGTTCCACCAGCAGGCGGTTGGTTTCCTCCTGGATCACCGAATGCGCTCCGGCGCGTTTGCCCACGCAGATGCGTTCGGCATCGCGACGAACCAAATCAAGGATTTCATCGCTGACCAGATGGTCATACAGCACCACGTCGGCCTGCTGCATCACCTGCAACCCGCGCAGGGTCAGTAACCCCACGTCGCCCGGCCCGGCGCCCACCAGCGAGATTTCGCCCTGAGTGCCTTCACTGCCCTGGGCAAACTGCTGTAAGTCTTGCTCCAGTTGCCGTTCCGCTTCGGCGGTTTGGCCATTGGCCACCAGCGTTGCGAAGCGACCACCAAAGGTTTTTTCCCAAAAGCGCCGACGTTCACCGATCGCATTCAGCCGTTGTTTCACCTGCCCGCGCCAGCGCCCGGCGACCTCGGCCATCTGCCCCAGGCTGGCGGGCAACAAGGCTTCGAGTTTTTCACGCAGCATGCGCGCCAACACCGGAGCCTGGCCGCTGGAAGAGACGGCCACCACCAGGGGTGAACGGTCGATTATCGACGGGAAGATGAACGAGCAGCGCGGCTGATCGTCCACCACATTGGCCAGCACCCGGCGTTTATCCGCTTCGGCAAACACCTCGGCATTCAGCGCACTGTCATCAGTGGCGGCAATCACCAGGAAAACCTCATCCAGTTGCTGAGCGACAAAAGCTTTTCCCAGCCAGTGGACTTGCCCCTGCTGACGTAATTGTTCGAGTATCGGTGAGAGTGACTGCGCAACTATCCGTATTTCAGCCCCGGCGCGCAGGAGAAGATCAACTTTGCGCGCAGCCACTTCACCGCCGCCAACGACCAGCACCGGACGTTGTTTTAGGTCGGCAAATATAGGTAGATAGTCCACAACAGCCTTTTCATCTATGCAGGAAGATACTGTGACTATACGGGCTGAGATTTAGCCTCTGAAATGACGAAAAGGAATGACTAGTGCAATAATGGAATAAGGCACGCCGCGTCAGGGTTTGCGGCGGTTTCACGCCCGGTATGGCCACAGCGATGAACCAGCCCAGGCAGGCGCCAGGGGACGGAAGTTAAAACCAAAACTTCGCGGCAGTCATGCACAGTCCGGCTACAACCAATATGGTGCTAACCATCCATTTGGTTTGATTAGCCATCTCTTTATGAACCAAACCGATCTCCCGCTGCAGCAATCCCACTTCCTTATGCAAATCGCCTTTGGTAACAAACTCCACTGAACGCATGGTCAGCGTCGCCAAATCGGTTTTGACCTGATTGAGGGTATGTTCCACATACTCAGCTTTCTTCTCCATCAGGCCGAACCTGTTATCACACTTGTCCAACATCAGGGTTTCTCCTTCGATCCGTATGAACCTTATCGCCGAATAATAAACCACACGCTGGCCATGGTTAAATACCGATTCCCGTAATATGCCCAGCATTTCGCAAAATGTGTTGCACGAACCCGGGATCGATATCAATAGTTGCGCACAGCGCCGAAATTTTGCCTGCACAGCGTAAATTTCAGAGCGGAGGAAATTGTTTAATCTGCCGCCGAGTCTCATACTGAGAGCCGCAAAAAGAATCGGTATTACCGACATTAAAAAGAAGGATTTTTCGGTATGTTTTCCCGCGTTTACCTGAAGACCGGCCTGCTGGTGGCAGTGCTTGGCGGTATTTTCAGCGTTTCGGCTGCCGCCCAGCCCGCGAAAGAGGCCCCGATGGGCAAGTTCGCCGCCGATCAAATTCGTCATATTGCCACCTATTTCCCCGGCCGTATGGCAGGCAGCCCAGCCGAATTGCTCACCGCCGATTATCTGAACCAGCAGTTCAGCAAGATGGGGTATCAGAGCGATATCCGCAGTTTCAATACCCGGTATATCTACACCAGCAAAGACGGCAAGAAGAACTGGAATAACGTCACCGCCAGCTCGGTGATCGCCGCCAAAAATGGCAGTAATCCGCAGCAAATCCTGATCGTGGCGCATTTTGATACCTATACGCCGAAGAGCGATGCCGATCTGGACAACAATCTCGGCGGCTTGACGCTACAGGGCGTCGATGACAATGCCTCTGGCGTTGGTGTGATGTTGGAGTTGGCGGAACGCCTGAAGAATATCCCCACGACTTACGGCCTGCGCTTTGTCGCCACCAGCGCCGAAGAGATCGGTTCGCTGGGTGCACAGAACTATTTGCAGCGCATAAGCCCGGAAGAGAAACGTAATACGCTGCTGGTGATTAACCTCGACAGCCTGATTACCGGCGATCGCCTGTACTTCAATTCCGGTCTCAACACGCCGCCGAAACTGGCGAAACAGAGCCGCGATCGCGCGCTGGATATTGCCCATCGCTACGGCATCGCCGCCGCCACTAACCCGGGTACTAAGGCGCACCCAAAAGGCACCGGCTGCTGCTCCGATCAGGAAGTGTTTGATAAAGCAGGTATCCCGGTACTGGCCGTCGAAGCCACCAATTGGTCACTGGGTGATAAAGACGGCTATCAACAACGCGCCGTCAGCCCGCATTTCCCACAGGGCGTGAGCTGGCATCGCCCGCAGTACGATAACCTGCAATACCTGGAGCGTAATCTGCCAGGGCGAATCGACAAGCGCAGCCGCGAGAGCGTGCAGATCCTGTTGCCGCTGATCAAAGAGCTGGCACAGGCACACCCGGTAAAAACACCCAAGAAGAAGTAGTCGTATCGGGGGCAAAATTCAGTACAAATTTTGTACCCCAGTACTCGACTGAGTATACTGTTGCCAGGAATACGCAGCAGGAGCCCTACTGATGAGCACGCAAAAGACCCTGTCGCAGAAAGCGACGCGGGAAAGCCTCGGCTCTCCCGAAAATTTCGAGGGAGGTGTTTGGGTGACGAGAAATGGAACCGCTGAATTATTCGTTCAAACTGCAGCCGAGCGCCAGGAAGAGCTCGCCGCTTGGGAACGAGAACGGCAAACGCATGCGTTGCTGAAACTGACCTTGAAGGCAAAACAGGATGTCACCGAAGGCAGAACACTTTCTGCTGAAGAGGCATTACAAAGGTTACGCGCATCACGGGGGTAAGGATCACCACCATGTATGATGTTCACCTTACGAATACAGCATTGCAGTGCCTCAGCGATATTGAATCCTTTAAGGCCTCCACTCTTGGCCCACAAGGCTCAGCAAGATTCGTTGAGTCACTGTTTGCCGATACTCTCCAACATTTACGCCTTGATCCGCTACGCTGCCGGTATAACGTTCAGTTAGCTGAATTTGGGCTGGCGGTACGTGAGCGACTGGATCGTCACGACTACCGAACGCTGTATGAAGTGACAGAAAATCGCGTAGATATTCTACTTATTTTGCATACCCGCCAAGATATCGGTGCGGCACTCTGGCGGCATATGTTGCTGAATTAACAAGGGCCCAGCAAATGCTGAGCCCCTGGCCGGTTTAATAGGGTATTAGCCTTCGTGCAGGCCGCACTCGCGCTTCAGACCGAAGAAACGGGTTTCTTCTTCGCTCATGCCCGGTTCCCATTTCTGCGTGGTATGGGTATCCCCTACCGACAGATAGCCTTGCTCCCACAGCGGGTGGTAACTCAGGCCGTGCTCGGTGAGGTATTGATAAATTTTGCGGTTGTCCCAGTCGATAATCGGCAGGATCTTGAACACCCCGCGTTGTACCGCCAACACTGGCAAATGAGCGCGACTGCCGGATTGCTCACGGCGCAGGCCGGCGAACCAGGTCTGTCCGCCCAGGGTTTCCAGCGCGCGGTTCATCGGTTCAACCTTGTTAAGCTGGTTGTACTTCTCTATGCCCTCAACGCCCTGCTCCCACAGTTTGCCATAGCGTGCCTCCTGCCAGGCAGGCGACTGCTCGGCGCGGAACACCTGCAGGTTCAGCTTCAGTTTGTCAGCCAACTGGTCGATAAACTGATAGGTTTCCGGGAACAGATAGCCGGTATCGGTGAGGATCACCGGGATATCCGGCTTGATCCTGGTGACCAAATGCAGGCACACCGCCGCCTGAATGCCAAAGCTTGAAGAGAGCACAAACTCGCCCGGCAGATGTTCCAGCGCCCATTCCACACGTTGCTCGGCAGAAAGTGTCTCCAACTGACCATTAACCACCGCCAGTGCCAACGCCTGCCCAGACTTGGGCAGCGCATTCAGCTCTGCCAGATTGAATTCAGCCATGTTGCCTGCCTCCTGATACTTGAATCATACCGCGCAGATCCAGCCCCCTGTGACAGCGGGGCCAAATGGCGTCAGTTCCAGAAATCCTGTGCCGGATCAACCACCGGCCGGACCACACCGGCGCGGATGGTGAAATCACCAAAGCCTTCGCCTGCCGTGCGCTCGGTGGCCCAACGGCCCACCAGTTGGTCAATCTCTCGCAGAATTTCTTCTTCGTTAATATTTTCGCGATACATGCGCGGAATACGCGTGCCTTCCCGGTTACCGCCAAGATGCAGGTTATAGCGGCCAACCGCTTTACCTACCAGACCAATCTCCGCCAGCAGCGCGCGCCCACAGCCGTTCGGGCAACCGGTGATGCGCAGCACAATGTGCTCGTCACCCACCCCGTGCCGGTGCAGGATCCCTTCCACTTTGGTGACGAACTCCGGCAGAAAACGCTCGGCCTCTGCCATTGCCAATGGGCAGGTTGGGAAAGATACGCAGGCCATCGAGTTTTGACGCTGTACGCTGACCCCGTCGTCGATCAGACCATGATCCCGTGCCAGAGCTTCGATCTTCGCCTTCTCGCTTTCCGGCACGCCGGCGACGATCAGGTTCTGGTTGGCGGTCAGACGGAAATCCCCTTTGTGGATCCGTGCGATCTCGGCAACGCCGGTTTTCAGCGGACGCTCTGGGTAATCCAACAACCGGCCATTCTCGATAAACAGCGTCAGGTGCCATTGATCATCAATGCCTTTCACCCAACCGATGCGATCGCCGCGACCGGTGAATTCGTACGGGCGGATTGGCTCGAAAGTGATGCCTGCCCGTTTTTCCACTTCAGCACGGAAGGTGTCGACCCCGACGCGCTCCAGCGTATATTTGGTTTTGGCGTTCTTGCGATCGGTACGATTGCCCCAGTCGCGTTGAGTGGTCACTACCGCTTCCGCGACGGCCAGCGTGTGTTCCAGCGGGATATAGCCGAATTCACTGGCCTGGCGGGCATAAGTTTTCTTGTTGCCGTGTTCAATCGACAAACCACCGCCCACCAGCAGGTTGAAGCCCACCAGCTTGCCGTTTTTGGCGATCGCAACGAAGTTCATGTCGTTAGCGTGCAGATCAACGTCATTCTGCGGCGGGATCACCACCGTGGTTTTAAATTTGCGCGGCAGATAGGTAGCACCGAGGATTGGCTCTTCGTCGGTGGTCGCCACTTTTTCCTGATCCAGCCACACTTCTGCATAAGCGCGAGTACGCGGCAGCAGATGTTCAGAAATCTTCTTCGCCCACTCGTAGGCTTCCTGATGCAGCTCGGACTCTACCGGGTTGGAGGTACAAAGCACGTTGCGGTTGACGTCGTTGGCGGTAGCCAGCGCATCCAGGCCCAGTCGGCCCAGCAGTTGGTGAACCGGCTTCACGTTGCCCTTCAAAATGCCATGGAACTGGAAGGTCTGACGGTTGGTGATACGAATGCTGCCGTAAAGCGTGCTTTCCTGCGCAAACTTATCAATGCCCAGCCACTGCTGCGGGGAAATAATCCCCCCCGGCAGACGGCAACGCAGCATCATCGCGTGACGCGGCTCCAGCTTCTGCTCGGCGCGTTCGGCACGGATATCACGGTCGTCCTGCTGGTACATGCCGTGAAAACGGATCAGCAGGAAGTTGTCACCGGTAAAACCGCCGGTCAGGCCGTCCTTCAAATCTTCAGCAATGGTGCCGCGCAGGAAGTTACTTTCTTTCTTCAAACGCTCGGCATCGGCCAATTTGCCTTCAACCACCAGAGGCCCCGGGTGTTTATCACTCATCAGTAAACATCTCGCTGATAACGGCGCTCAAGGCGCAGCTCACTTAAAAATTCATCCGCCAGCTCGGCATCCATACCACCGTGCTCGGCCACCAGTTCCAGTAATGTATTTTCCACGTCCTTCGCCATGCGGTTTGCATCGCCGCAGACATAAATGTGTGCGCCTTCCTGGATCCAACGCCACACTTCAGCGCCCTGTTCGCGCAGTTTGTCTTGCACGTAGACTTTATGTTGCTGGTCGCGTGACCAGGCCAGATCGATGCGAGTCAGCAGGCCGTCCTTCACATAGCGCTGCCATTCGACCTGATACAGGAAATCTTCGGTAAAGTGCGGGTTGCCGAAGAACAGCCAGTTCTTGCCACCGGCACCGTCAGCATCACGCTGCTGCATAAAGGCACGGAACGGCGCAATGCCGGTACCCGGACCAATCATGATCACCGGTGTTTCCGGGTTGGCCGGCAAACGGAAGTTGTCGTTATGTTCGATGAAGACCCGCAGGTCGCCGTCCTCTTCCAGACGATCGG
The DNA here is from genome assembly GCF_002607755.1 of Serratia sp. BW106. Lineage (NCBI taxonomy): Bacteria > Pseudomonadati > Pseudomonadota > Gammaproteobacteria > Enterobacterales > Yersiniaceae > Serratia > Serratia sp. BW106. Next base: position 5,208 of record NZ_MCGS01000009.1, on the reverse strand, counting down.
CCAGGAAACTGGAGGCGCCACCGGCACGTTCGCGGCCGTCGATGTCGTAGCGCACCACACCGACGGTAACGTGCACTTCGTTTTCGTTCTCAGCCTGCGAGGAAGCGATGGAATACAAACGCGGCGTCAGCGGACGTAGTAAAGCAATCAACTGTTCGGCGTTGAGATCGGCCGGGGCCTGACGCACCATGTCGACAATCGGCGTGTTGTGCGCGTAATGCTGCAGCGCCGCTTTATCCGCCAGCAGGCCGATCAACTTCTCATCACGCGACAGGGCCGCGTATTTGTCGACAATCAGCGTGGTGTTCTGCGTCAGCTCAAAATGGCTGCGCAACGCTTGCGCCAGCGGCAAGGTTTTACCTTCCACTTCCACCGACTCGTCGCCTTTCAGCCACAGCAGTTGCACCAGCTCATCCACCAGCGCAGGATCGTTATCGAACCATACACCCAGCGCGTCACCCGGTCGGTAACGCAGGCCAGAATCGCCCAGGTCGATCTCGATATGGCGCACGTCTTTGTCTGACGCACGGCCGGTAATTTTTTGCTTCACCGCCAGTTGCGCGGTCAGCGGCTGTTCTTTGCTGTATGGGCTGCTGTCGAGCAGATCAACCGCGCCGCTGGCAAGCTGGCCCGGTGCAGCGTTTTCAGCCGGGGCACGTGCTTTCAGCACTTCCACTACCTGTTTACGCCAGGCCGTGGCCAGTTCCTGATATTCCACGTCGGCGTCAACCCGCTCGACCAGGCGCTCGGCACCCAGTTCGGCCAGTTTGCCGTCGAAGTCTTTCCCCGACTGACAGAAGTTTTCGTAGGAAGTGTCTCCCAACCCGAATACCGCAAACGCGGTCTCGTTGAGTTTGGGTGCTTTCTTCGAGAACAGGAATTTATGCAGCGCAACCGCCTCTTCCGCCGGATCACCTTCCCCCTGCGTGGAGGCGACGATCACCAGCAAACGTTCCTGGGCAATTTGCTTGAACTTGTAGTCACCGGCGTTCACCAGGGTGACGCTCAATTTGGCGGCCAACAGATCGTCACGCAGCTGTTCTGCCAGACGGCGTGCATTACCGGTTTGCGACGCGGAGATCAGCGTAATGCTGGCGGCAGCAGAGGCCACCGGCGCAATGGCTACGGCGCCAGGCTGTTGATTAACCATTCCCCAGAAATAACCTGACAGCCACGCCAGCTGCGTTGGTGAATATTCACCAATCGCCGCCTGCAGGCGTGCCAGCTGTTCGGGCGTCAGCGGGAGCAAAGATGTTGGAGGTGCCTGAGTCGTCATTGCAGTACTTATTTCCTATACTTGGCACCTATCCAGCCAGGTGCTCGCCAATGTCAGTCGCTGTCTTTTCGTTCAGTCCGTGGTGCTGAAAAGATCAGGATAGTTTGTAAGGTTACCGAGCAGATTAGCAACGATTAAATAAGGGATAGCCATAAATAATAACTAAAATGACTAAGCGGTTTTTCTGGTAAGGGTTAGCAGTTAAAGCGTTAAGGTGTATTTTTTATCCCTATGAAAATAAACCTGTTTTTTTGAAGCTTATTGAATGACTCGCATTTACCACTCATTACCCCAACCGATAGGTCTATCAATGACCAAACAAAAAAAGTGTTAAGACCGCTTTGCGGCGGCTGGCGGTAGACCAAAGCGGTATAAATGGCAAGCAGGCTCCATTTCCGGTAAACTTCGGCGGTTTTTGAGTCAATGAGGCCGTAATAATGGCAACCACGCTGTTTAAAGATTTTCAGTTTGAAGCCGCACACCGCTTGCCGAACGTCGCGGAGGGCCATAAATGTGGTCGTCTACACGGGCATTCGTTTATGGTGCGTCTGGAAGTGACCGGTGAAGTCGATGCACACACCGGTTGGGTGATGGATTTCGCCGAGCTTAAAGCCGTGTTCTCCCCTATCTGGGAGCGCCTGGATCACAATTATCTAAACGATATTCCAGGATTGGAAAATCCCACCAGCGAAGTTCTTGCCGCCTGGATTTGGCAGCAGCTCAAACCTCAGTTGCCGGAACTGACTGCGGTGATGGTGAAAGAAACCTGTACCGCGGGATGCGTGTATAAAGGTTAAAGAAAGGGCGCCGATGGCGCCCTTCTACAAAATATCTTGCTTCAAACCTCAACAGCAGTTTTTTTGCTGTGCTTGCGATCAACCGCAACGATGCGGCCATTGATCATTTCATATTCACCGGTTTGTAGCTTTTTCTTCATGATATCGCTGGCCACGGCATGAAGTTTAGAACCTAGATCTAAAGACAAGCGCTCCAGAGTGGCAGCATCAGTAACTTTCTGTAGTGACGACATATCCTCTCCCTCCCTCACCCAGATTGCCATAACATTTCATATTAGGCAGTGCGACTAACGGTTTTGTTCTCTTATAGCCTAACCCTAAGAAACCATTATAAATGCTTACGAGATCCACATCTCTCTCATGCTCTTTATCCAGCGCAGCACTAAAAACATAAGCACCTGCATTTGATACATAGTAATGCTCAATAATTGACCTGGCAACTTTAAGCAGCACCTTACCGGCCAATAATCCGGGTAACCTAACGTGACTGTAACCGCCCCAGGTTTCAACCGTTTCAACCTGATCAAATGCGACAGCCCACATTCCCGCCTCTGGAAATTGGAAATCAGGTATGTCGGCATTAATATGAATGCCTTTATTTACCAATTGTTTATTGTTGTAGATCTCTTCAAAACCCACCGCATAGACCCTGCCAGAAACAACAAACATTCTGGTAATAAATCCGGGGCCATAGCTGTCATCAAAAGGCTCTTCCCAAGCAATTCTTCTTTTCAATCTTAACCATCCTTGGTTAAATTTTTTAGGCAATATTCAGATACTTATGGGTCTGCATCGACAGGCGCCAGTTGCGCGCAATGCAGGTTTCAATACACAGGCGGGTCGCCTCTTCCTTCTGACTGATCGGCTGCAACGCGATAATCCGCGGTTTCTCATCATGCAGCGTCGCCAGCAGCGCATCCAGCGCTTCAATATCACGCTCGCGTCCGACCGGATGCTTCACTTCATCAGCACGTTGCAAAGCCTGGCTCAACACCTTCATGCCACCGCGCATATTCACCTTGGGTGAAACCGTCACCCAGGTTTTCGCCGAGCATTGAATTTCGTGAGTACCACTGGTTTCAATCTGGCAGCCGTAGCCGTGCTCTTCCAGTAACTCGGTCAGCGGGGTCAGATCGTAAATGCAGGGCTCACCGCCGGTGATCACCACGTGGCTCGCGGTATAACCTTGCTGGCGCATGACGGCCAACAACTGCTCGGCACTGGCGCTGCCCCAGGCATCGCTCTCTTCGGTTTTAACCAGAATCCGTTGCATATCAACTTCCCGATTGGCTTCCTTTTCCCAGGTATGTTTGGTATCGCACCAGCTGCATCCTACCGGGCAGCCCTGCAGGCGGATGAAAATGGCCGGAACGCCGGTAAAAAAGCCTTCGCCCTGCAAGGTTTGGAACATTTCATTAATCGGGTACTGCATCGGTTTCTCAATCTGGAAAGGTAAAAAGGGATTATCGCAGATTCCGGCCCGGTGACCAAACAGGCGAAATTGTATTAAATTTTATCCTCCGCGCTATCGGCAGCTTATCTCACCGGCTATCGGCTTCATTTAATTCGCTTACTGTGCCATCCCCTTGCATTGACGGTGTAATCTGCTTCGCAAAAACAACATTTAATTAACGTATAAGATAAATATATTTGACATAAACCGCTCACACGCAGATGTATATACAGGCAAGCACAAGTCGGACGTCAGTTCCGGCGGTTCATTCACCACAATCATATCTGCGTTTAGAGGGTGCCATGGCTCATTCCACCGAGTTGAATATTCAACAGGCCATCGACGACAGCAAATTCTCGCTGTTTCACTGGACCTTGATCATTTTGGGATTCCTGATCCTGGCCATTGATGGCTTTGACACTGCGGCAATGGGGTATATCGCCCCTTCGGTCGCCAAAGACTGGGGCATCGTGAAGCAGGATCTCGGCCCGGTGCTGAGCGCCGCCCTGTTGGGGCTGTCACTCGGTGCACTGGTTGCCGGGCCGATCTCCGACCGTATCGGCCGCAAACGGGTGCTGGTGTTTTCGTGCCTGTTCTTCGGCCTGTCGAGTCTGGCTACTGCCTATGCCGGATCGCTCAACAGTCTGACGCTATGGCGTTTTCTCACCGGCCTGGGGCTGGGTGCGGCAATGCCGAACGCCATCACGCTGATTTCCGAATATGCGCCGCAGCGCTGCCGTTCGATGGCGATTAACACCATGTACTGCGGTTTCCCACTGGGTGCGGCCGGCGGCGGCGCCATTTCGTCGTGGCTGATCCCGGCCTATGGCTGGCACAGCGTGCTGTTGCTGGGGGCGATAGCTCCGCTGGTGCTGACGGTCTTGTTGATCCTGTTCCTGCCGGAGTCGGTGAAGTACATGGTTAACCGCGGCAAAGAGACGCTCAAAATCAAACGCATCGCCCAGCGCTTTGTCAGCCAGGATCTCGATAACGTCTCGCGTTTTTATCTGTATGAAGAGCCACTGGCGAAATCAAAAACCAGCGTCGGCCTGTTGTTCACCCGGCCTTATCTGACCGGAACCTTGATGCTGTGGCTGACCTACTTTATGGGTTTGGTGATTTATTACGTCTTGCTGAGCTGGATGCCTATCCTGATGCAGGGTCTGGGTTATCAGTTGGAGCAGTCGGCGATCCTGACCTCGTTGTTCACCTTCGGCGGGACCCTCGGCATTCTGGTGGCCGGCTGGCTGATGGACCGCTGGAACGCCCATAAGGTGGTGTCGAGCGGCTTTGTCATTACCGCGCTGCTGATTGTGGCGATGGCGACCGAAGACAGCCATATCGTGCTGCTGGGCACCTTTATCTTCCTGATGGGGATCACCATGAACGGGGCGCAGTCCGGCCTGCAAACGCTGGCAGCGACCTTTTACCCGACTCACAGTCGTGCAACCGGCATTGCCTGGATGCAGGGCATCGGCCGCTTTGGTGGCGTAGCGGGTACCATGATGGGGGCGCAGTTGCTGGCCATGCAGTGGGAAGTGCAGAGTATTTTGATGTTCCTGTGCGTGCCGGCGTTGATCGCCGCTATCGCCACGGTATTCAAAATGACCCGCCGGGCGGTGTTACAGCCTGCGGCATAAAGAAAAATGCCCGCCCTCTGGCGCAATGCCGTTCACTTAAGT